>NZ_JAGHZN010000043.1:0-45398 GCF_017746735.1 Roseofilum sp. Guam
TCCCAAGACTTCTCCCAATCGTGGTTCTCTCACAATCAGGAGCATCTAATATGGTACAAGTTCTCGTGCCAATTTCCGCATGGCAAGCAGCGGATGACGACGAGCGGCAGTATTACACTTACATCAACGAATCAGACTATCCAGGAGCGAATCGGTTTAACGTTGGCGATAAAGTTCAGATTAATCATGTTGACCTATTCAGTGAAAAGTATAGCCATACAGTTGAATTTGTGAACTTGGATTTATCTACTAAACAATGGATATATTATGTTGGGTTTGACCTTTCTTTTTCATCGTCTAATCCAAAAGTTCAGGCATGGCTTGAGGATATGAGTGATGACCCTCGTCACCGTGGGGGCTGGTTTTCTCAGGAATGGCTTACTGAAGTCTATAATACCACTGTACACTCGTACAATGCTGTCGCTTAAGGATTTACAAGACATCTCATAAGTCGCTAATCCCCATTAAGTAAAATGCACTTTTCTTAGACCACCCATAGACCAGTCAAGGTACAATAATGGGATGATATGGCAGTTTTAGCTTATCCCTGTAGCTCAAGTGGCAGAGGATGCCATTGGTAAGGTGTGAGAGAGGGTGTTCAAAAGAAGCCCGTGACGAGGATTGAACTCGTGACCTCACCCTTACCAAGGGTGTGCTCTACCACTGAGCTACACGGGCAGTTCATTGACTAAACTTTTAGTTCTAACTGCATGTTAGAAGAGGCGGTGATGGGCCGAGCTGGATTTGAACCAGCGTAGGCATAGCCAGCGGATTTACAGTCCGCCCCCATTAACCACTCGGGCATCGACCCTTTTGCTCACTGACTTCCTAATTTAGCATAAGGTTTAGTCAAAACACAACCCCCTGGGAAGTTTTTTTTTTGAGATGGAGGTTTATCGATCCAGGAAATTCTCATGAGATGCTGGTGAGCGGGGCGATCGCGCCCTTCCTGGTAAGCCTGGAATCCATCGGCGATCTTTGGGGGGTTTTGCTGTGCGTCCGGGACGGAGGGGACGATGGGGAAAGTCACTTTCATCATAAATTTCACCCACTAACTCTTCTAAGACATCTTCGAGAGTGACAAGTCCTACAGTTCCCCCATACTCATCCACAACGATCGCCAAATGAATCCGACTTTGGAGCATTTCCTTCAACAGATCGCTCACCCCTTTCACCTCAGGCACATAGACAGGCGAATCCATTCCGGCGGTCACTGGGGCTAAATTACGCTCTCCTGGGGGGAGATTTTTCAGGGTTTGGAGGGCGCGTTTGAGGTGAACTACGCCGAGGATTTGATCTTTTGACTCTTCCTGAACCGGAATTCGGGAAAACCCGGTTTCTAAACAGAGATTCACCAACTCTTGTAACGTGGCTTCATGGGAAATAGTACGCATATCGATGCGGGGTTTAACCACATCTTTCGCGGTCAATTCATCGAGCATCAAGGCTTTATTGAGCAACTCATGCTTATAGAAATCCAATTTTCCTTTACCGCCCAAAATCTCAATCATCAGTTGCAAATCTTGCAGGGAAGCGTCATCCTGGGTGGTATTACCCTGGAAAAAGCGAATTGCACTTTGGGCGATCCATTCCAGAAAATCAATAATGCCGATCGCCGATAAGGCGCGAGATAGCCAATAAATGGGTCGCACCACCGCCTTAAAAAAGGCCAACACATTATTGATCGCCAGGGACTTCGGCGTGATTTCGCCAAAAATTAGCACCAGAAAGGTAATGACTGCGGTTGCCACCCCTAACCCGGCATTGCCTAGCCAGAGGGCAAACAGGTTGCTGGTGAGGACAGCGGAAAAATTGTTAATCAGGTTATTGCCAACGAGGAGAGTGGTAATGAACCTTGTCCGTTGCTCTAGAACCAGGCGAAAAATCCCTTGGGGGTCTCCCTGCTCCTTAATTAGGGCGCGGAGTTTGAAATTATCGAGGGCAGTAATGGCTGTTTCTGAGCCAGAGAAGCAGGCTGAGAGGACTAACATGACCATTAAGACTGTTGCATCTAGCCAGATGGAGCCAAGCAAAGGGCCACTTTCAGCCGCTGCCAGCAGATGGGAAGTAAGAGGGTGGGGAATCACCAGAATGTTGGATAAGAAAGCAATACTTAATTATGGATGATTCATGATGCCATTCAAGGGGGATTTCGGCAACGTTTTTAAGTATTACATCGATCGCCGATAGAGTAACCAGACAAACAGAGGGGAACCCAGAAGAGCCGTGACTGCACCAACCGGTAATTCTACAGCGCCTAGCCGGGAGAGTAAGTCCGCGAAGGTTAGCACCCAAGCGCCTCCCAGAGCAGAGAGGGGAATAATCAAACGGTAATCATTACCACCGATCAGTAAGCGAATACCATGGGGGACAATGAGACCGACAAAACCGATTAACCCGGCAATACTGACGGCTCCAGCAGCCAGCAGGGTGGCAATAGAGCCGATGAGGAGACGCGATCGCCCCAAGGATACGCCTAATCCTACCGCTAAATCATCGCCTAAATTCAGGACATTGAGCGATCGGGCTAAGAGAATAGCGCCTATCAACGCCAAAATTAAATAGGGAGCCGCCACTTGTACTTCTGCCCATCCCCGACCATTCAAGCTGCCTACCAACCAATTGAGCGCTTGCTGAATGCGGCTATCTGCGGATAATAACAGCAATGTGGTCTGTACTGCCCCAAACAGGGAAGAGACCGCCACACCCCCTAAAATTAAGCGCTCTACGGAGATGCCATTCACACTGCGAGCCAACCCATAAACGAGAGTCGTGGTTAAAACCGCACCCAACCAAGCCCCTAAGGGTATCCAACTTTGGGCAACTCCCAACGTCACCATAGCAACGGAGACTAAACCTGCACCGGCAGAAATACCGAGTAAAAAAGGGGTAGCTAAGGGATTGCGTAACATGCCTTGCAATAAAGCGCCAGAGGTTCCCAAAGCCGATCCCACACAAACAGCAGCGACGACTCTGGGCAGTCGCAACTGCCAAATAATGGTTTGATTCACTGTATCTCCCTGATGCCAGAGGGCTTCCCAGAGTTCGGTTTGAGTCAGGGAAACAGCACCAAATGAGAGGGACAGAGCTAAGGTTAAGCCTAAGCCAACGGCGATCAGCAAGAGGATGGAGAAGACACGAATAGGAGTCACGAGCGTCAAGACTCAATCAAGAATGAGTAATATAACAATTGAACAATTGATGTTATCCCAGTATCGATGAATATCACCCGCAAATGGTCAGCCAAACAGCAAAAAGCTAGAGAAATCCTGATCCGGCTGAAGCGTTTGTATCCCGATGCCACCTGTACGTTAACTTATGAAACGCCGGTACAGTTGCTGGTAGCGACCATTTTATCCGCCCAATGCACGGATGAGCGCGTGAATCAAGTGACTCCAGAATTATTCCGACGCTATCCGGATGCCCCTGGGTTAGCAGATGCACCGTTAGAGGAATTGGAGGCTTTGGTGCGATCGACTGGATTCTATCGCAATAAAGCCAAAAATATTAAAGGCGCTTGTTATATGATTGTGCAAGATTTTGGGGGTAAAGTGCCTCAAAGAATGGAAGAATTGCTCAAACTGCCAGGGGTGGCTCGTAAAACGGCTAATGTTGTCCTCGCTCACGGTTTCGGCATTCATATGGGCGTAACTGTTGATACTCATGTCAAGCGTTTAAGCGATCGCCTAGGCTTAACCGAACACAAAGACCCCATTCGCATAGAGCGAGACTTAATGCGCCTCCTGCCCCAACCCGACTGGGAGAATTGGTCAATCCGCTTAATTTACCATGGTCGTGCCATTTGTCAGGCGAAAAAACCAGATTGTGGAAATTGTGTTTTAGCTGATGTATGTCGATTTAATCAAAATTGATCAAACTGATACCATTTCTTTATGAAATTGGGCTTAATAGTGCCTCGATTAAGTAGTCCCATCCAGTCAGAGAGGCGATCTTTGTACTCCTCCCATTTCAATCCTACATCATTTATCTAAACCTAGGAAATACCAAGATTACCAGGAAGTACAAAGTTAGCAGCTATGGGGCTACTAGGATTACCGCTATGTAACTTTAACTACTTCAATTGAAGTAGTTGGCCCGCCGGTAATAGTTCCAATAAAGTTAGCAGCAGTAAAGTCACCTGGGTTTAATCCTAGGAAGGTTGCTACAGCAATATCTCCATCAACTCCATCTGTAAAACCATTTAATTTATCCCGTTCAAGATACAGAAGAGTTCCACCCGTAATAGGTGTCAAGTTAAGGTGACCAACAAGAGAGTTAGTACTACTCAGATTAATTTGTCTGCCAAATACTATATCTTGTGGATCAACAGAGTCCCAATAATCGATAACTGAATAGGTCTGACGGACAATTTCAATCTCATCTTGATTGGGATCGAAGTCTGTAATGAAATCCGCTTCAGATGGACTAAGTGATGCAGGAAGATTGGCTAACTTATAGGGAAATAAAGAAAAGGGAAATCCGATATTCGGAGGATACTGAATTTGAGTATTGCCTGGGCCGAGAAGTTCTGCAAAATTGAAAACAAAGCGGTCTGTTCCATCTCCTCCACTTGAGCCATCAAAACCACTGAGAGTGTCGCTACCAAAACCTCCTTCAATGGTATCTTGGCCATTTCCACCAAGGATACTATCATTGCCATCAACACCCTCAATGAAGTCGTTGCCATCATCCCCACTAATGGTGTCATTACCATCACCAAATCCTCCAGAGAGATAATCATCATCACTCCCCCCTCGGATAGAGTCATCCAGAACGCCACCATAGAAGGTATCGTTACCTGCACCACCAGCTATAGTGCTACTTAAACCACCCGAAACAAAATCATTTCCATCTCCTGCATTGATGGTAGCAATGGTGAAGGCTTCAAATACGGCATTGTCATTACCTGCTCCAAAATCAATATAATGAGTACCTGCATTGGTAATAACAGAATCATCTCCGTCACCTGTCAAAATAGTATTGTTTCCACCAATAGCAAGAATGCTATCGTTGCCATTCCCACTATCAGCAAAATCATTACCCCCACCGATTGTAATTACATCATCTCCGTCTCCTCCTAAAACTGAATCATCACCTTGTCCTCCTGCTTCAATGGTATCGTTCCCACCGCCTCCGATAAGGGTATCTCCAACAGTATTAGCCCCTTGGTTTCCACCTTGGATACTGTCATTGCCTTCTCCACCGTCGTAGTAGTCTACTCCAGTCGCTCCTACCGCAGAACCCAAGCGACCAATAGTATCATTACCATATCCACCACGCACAGTGTCATTGCCTTGAACAGCATCATCACTGGCAGGAATGATGGAATTGACTAGACTCGCGTCAACGTCCAGGTAATCATCGCCGTTGCCTCCAAAGATACTATCGTCATCACGGCCACCGATAACCGTATCACTACCACCAACCGTATCATCAGTATAAACACCTCCAGTACCTGCAAAGATGCTGTCATTTCCATCTCCACCTTGAATCGTATCGCGACCCAATACTCCTCCAACCAACAGGTCGTTACCTGCTAGTCCATCAAGGTTGAGGTCAAAGTTTAGGATTACTCTGGCTAAGTTAGAGGTCTGGTTTGTGGTTGTATCTTTGACTGTGTAATCAAAGACCCCCGGATATAGGATATTGGGAATGAAAGAGATCGTGTCGCCAGATAAAGTAACAGAGTGACCGAATGGATTACTCACTTCCTCAACTACCAGGTTATTGTTCGGAGAGTCATTAGCTAAGATATCGGCCGTATTGATGGTGATGGGAACAGTATTACTTTGATTAGCTTGGTCAGGTAGAGAATCATCACCTGATGTTCCCGTTACTGTCGCTACCAAGCCGCTACTTAATGTATCTGAATTAGCCATTGGTGCAGTAGCCGGAGCCATTTGCAAGATTGCCTCCGCTAAAGCGAACATATTGACTCGCTGGTAACTAGCATTTGTACTGGTGACATTATCATCTTCATCAAAGGTAGTATCATCTCCATCATCCCCGTCAAAGATGGTATCGCCAGTGTCTTTGAGCATTTGTTCAAATTCATCAGGAGTTAGCAGCCTTCCTATAGTTTGCTGTGCCAACTGTTGTGCTAAAGCTACCATTCCTGCTACATGAGGCGCTGCTTGGGATGTACCTGATTGCGGATTGAATTGAGTTCCAGTAGGATTCGCTCCATGAACAAAACCTCCTGGCGCAAAAACCGTTGTCAGGTCAGGATGACGTTGGGAAAATGCTGTTATGTCATCGGGTTTGGCTGTATAACTAGCTGCCGCTTTATCATCTTGCAGTTCATCGAGTTCAATTGTACCATTTTCGTTTAGATCTTCATATAGCCCGATTGGACTATTATAAGTAGCATCGTAAACTGCTCCAATTGATAAGGAATTAGGATCGGCAGCAGGGTAACCTACTCCAGGCGTACTGTTATTTTCATAGAAATCGTTACCAGAAGAAGATACAACAATAATACCTTTATCTCTTAAAATCTTGAGTTTCTCATCAAGACCAAGATCGGGTAAAGTATCTCCTGGCTGATAGTTAGCACCAATGTCGGCTATGTCATCACCATTTGTATCAAGGGTTTGGCCAAGAGACATGTTGACACTAACAATCGGCTTAGTGTTAGCGTAGCTATCAGCATTTGCTATTACCCAGTTTAATGCCTTTTCCGTCATGCCAAAATTACCCTTGCCATCATCTCTAAAAACTTTGAGGTGAATAATATCCACTCCTGGAGCTACTCCAGGATAGGTACTGTCGGAAGAAGCGATAATACTGGATACATGGGAGCCGTGGCCGTCAACATCAGAAGCATCTGTATCGTTATCACCGAAATCTTCACTGTAAACAATCCGACCGCCAAAAGCGGGATGGTCTTTGTTGATTCCCGTGTCGAGAACAACAACAGTGTAACCGCTACCATCTATGGTGCTGCCATCTGGAGCTTTAAAGCGGTTATCTGCTCTGAACGTATCGACCTTCATCAGAGGGAGAGACTCAGATGTAGTAGTTTGAATGGGTACGTCTGATGCAGTTATGGTAATACCAGGAAGCTGAGGAGTGATGCGGGTATTGAGCAGGTAATTGGTAGGAGCATCGCTAGTTACGCGGAGACGGTATTGTCCTCCAGGGAGTTCTCCGGAGATGACGGAGGTGTTGTTGCTCAGTTGTCCGTTGAGGACGACGTTACCTTGTTCGTCTAAGACATCGACGGTGGCTAAGGCGGTAAGTCCGGTTAGGGATAACTCGAAGGTGTTGGTTGCACCGAGGCTGAATTTGTAGTAGTCGGCAACATCGCTACCGCCGACGCTTTGGGAGAAGGTTCGGGTATTGGAGGCGAGGGAGATGCTGCTGGCGGTTTCTAGGGTGTTGCCGGGATCGGTTTCTATGGAGGTAACTTCAGCCGCAGGTGGCAGGATGGAAAGGCTGGGTGCGGGAGCAGGAGAGGATGAGGGAATGTCGGGTAGGGAAGGCAGGGGTGAGGGAGTAGGGATATTGAGGAGGGTGCTGGTGAATTGGGATGACTCAAGACTGGTTGCATCGATACCTTGGAAGATGCCGATAATGGCTCCGGTGGCGCGATCGCTCACCACACTATCTTCTCCCTGTTGACTCACCTGTAGACTATCAAACGTTACTCCTGGAGCCAGTCCTACTCGATCCTGTCCTGGGGTGAAGTCAAGGATGACATCTTCTCCGCTACCTAAGACAAAGATATCTTGTCCGGGGCCGCCCACTAGGGTATTGTCGCCTAAGTCACCGTAGAGGATATCGTTGCCGCGATCGCCAGCCACCCAATCATTCCCCTGTCCACCCCGTACGCAGTCATCGCCTTGACCACCATGTACCGTATCATTGCCCAAATTTCCATTTGCATAATCTTCCTGTGGATTTCCGACGATCAAATCATCATCAAGTCCTCCCCAAATGCGATCGGCACCCGTGCCACCTAAAAGTACATCATTTCCCGGGTTACCGTAGAGTTCATCATTACCGGCATTACTGGCAATAATATCTGCACCTGCTAATCCCCAAATAATATCATTTTCTTGGGTTTCAACGATTAAATCATTCTCTGTTGTTCCGAAGCGAATCATCGGTATTGCCTCCTGATTAGGTTAATGAAAAGCCTTTGAAGTGTGAGGAATAGAGAAAAAAAGAGGGGAAATCAGATGGATTCTGATTTCATTTCCTCTTAGAGTTGTGTCTTTGTGTCTCTGCACTAATTGATTTATTCTAACGCAAAAAGTATCTTTAAATCAAATTTAATCTATTTTTTTATATATTTTCAAAGAACATAAATGCAATACATACAGGAAATTGAATCCCTAAAAACAAGTCAATTTTAGCCTTTATTATGGACTTCAGCTCGAGTCCTGTTCAACCCCTGTCATTGCCACCCGAAGGAAGCAATCATAAAGACGATCGAGGGTGTTGAGATTGCTTCCTTCAACTTCACTCCATTCTGGATAACCATAACTTGGATAAATGGGTCTTGAGTGTTAAGTTAACCGCGATGATACAGGAGTGACTAATAATGTGATATTTTGTCGTTGAATAACCTTTACTTCCTGACCGGTAAGCAAGGTGGTCTCTTCCGTGCAGGTGGCCGGCCACCATGACCCTCGGTAATATACGCGGCCCTTTCCATAGGGAGGGATGGGCTGGTCAACCACTCCTTCCCCTTCAAGAAAAACTACAGGGTCAGAGGTTGTCCAGTAGGGCAATAGGGGAGTCGCAACTTTAGGCGATGATGGTGCAAACACACCGCGAAGCGATTGCCACAGGTTAGCCCTAGGAGGGGGGGGTTGATGCCAATTCATGGACATATCTCCTATGTGAGTTTTTGTCACTTATAGTGACATAACTATTGATACTGAACTTTTCCCAACTTGTCAAGAGGTTTAGGTCTAGATTTACACAAAACGTTACAAATTCTTGTTCCAGGTAGAGGTAATGGCTGACTTCTACCTGGAACCTCGATCGCCCAATACTCTTGGCTAACTAACGGCCTTCCCCTTAGAGGGCTTGGGTTCGACATTAGTTGGAACAATGGGATCTTCAGCGATCGCGGCGTTTCTTGACCAAGCAGACTTGACCAATAACTGGCTAGATGAAGAGGCGATCGCCAAAAAAGTGAATAGGGGTAAACTTAACAAGATAAAGCTTTTCATCGGATTATGTTCAGCAACATTAAAGAACAAAGCTAAACCAAATCAGTTTTTGATTAGCCTTACTTTTACCGTGACTAATTTTGCATTTACCTACCAGATCAGCTAAGATCGCTAACAAGCTGATCTAAAATTGATCTTGACAAAAAACAATATCAATATGCAGACTCTTAGAGCTTCTAAAAATGGACTCACGCAAATCAAAAAGGCTAGAGACCAAAAAGGCTGGACTGTTGATAGTGATAAATGGCTTCAAGAAGCAACCAAAATTCTTGAGCCTAATCGTAAGGATGGCCATCCTTTTGCTGAAGGGATTTCTGAGGGAACGTGGAAACGTTTTCTTGCTGGAAAACGCTCCATTAATGCCAATGCCTTCCGCGCTTACTGCCAAGTTTTATCCCTGAATTGGGAAGAAGTGATTGATAAAACGAATTCTGAAGATCGGACAGGAATCTGGATACCCAACCTTCGTTGTCGGAGAGTCTGGGGTCGAGAAATTCTCACGACTGAAGTGCTCAATTATCTTAGAGATCCTCAACAGCCTTTGATTTTATCATTGAACGGCACAGCAGGCTATGGGAAAACAGAGGCTGCTTGTCAAATTGCCCAGACAGCCCTCGAACAGCATCTTTTTGCTGATGTTCTTTGGGTAACCGCTAGGCAAAGTGAATTTGTTGATGGAACCCTTAGCCAAACTAATCAGGACGACACTTTAACTTGGAACCAGTTTATTAATCAGATAGCCCATCAACTGAGCTGTACTCAGCAGAAAATTCAGGAAAAATTAAGAGAGAAAAAAACACTTATAGTGTTGGATAATGCTGAGACCTCAAATATTGAAGAAATCCTACCTCGGTTGGTCAAAATGCTTAATCCTAGTCGTGCTCTACTCACCAGTCGCATTGAAAAGAAAGTTCCCTATCTCGGATTAAAGCATGTCCCAGGATTAGAACAAAGATGGTCTTATGCCCTTTTGCAAGACGAGGCAAAAATCAATCATATTCCTGCTTTGTTAAACGCTAGTGAATGTAATTTACAAAGAATATATGAGTTATCTTGTGGTGCACCACTAGCCTTACATTTTATCGTCGGTCGTGTTTGGTATGATGAAGATTTAGAACCGGTTTTATCAGCCTTAGAAGAAGCGAGTGGAGAAGTGGAAAACTTCTATAAGTTTTCTCTCGAAACTGCATGGAAACATTTGAATAATTCAGCTAAAAATGTATTGCGTTATATGGGTCAACAAGCGGATGCTGGTATAACTTTAGATGAATTATTAGGGACTCAAAAAATCGAGCGGTCAGATTGGTGTGTAGCAAAACGGGAGCTAAAGCAGTGGTATTTGATTCAAAATGTCACAGATGTTGAAGGGAATCATCGCTATGATTTGCATCCTTGGGTGAGGAGAAGTTTGAGAAGTGGCTTAGTGGATAACTGGCAACCCGATTTACAAGACTTAGAAAATATTGCTCAATGGAAACTGGGTATCAATTGGTAAGGTTAATCTTTTATTTAAGGAGTAAAGAGATTTGTTGTCCATAGACATACATGTTTTAGAAGAAAGAAAGAACTTGTTTAATTTGCTCCGAAGTTTAGAGGAAAAGTGTTTACTAGAAAATGAAGATAGGGAACGAGCTTTTTCTGTTTTCATGAAGGTTTGGAATGCGCTGACAGATCCTTTGTTCGAGTATGGCTATTGGCATGATTTTAATGATTTTAGTAATGTGGTCATCAGAGTCGCACAAAAGCTGAACAAGGTGCCAGAAGAAGCACAGTCCCTGAATGAAATTGGATGGGTTAACATGGAATGGGGAAACTTTGAGATTGCAGAAAACAATTTTCTCCAAGCATTGCAAAGGTACGAATCCTTAAAAGATACTCAGAAGCAGTGTAGAACTTTACGTTATTTGGGCGTTTTGTATTCTCAAAAAGAAAAAATGGAAATGGCATTGAACTACTATGGAAATGCTTTGCGTATAGCGATTGAAGAACGAACAAAAATATCTCGAGAAGATCGAGATCGTTGGAATCTTTGGACTTGTTCAGAAGCAGAATTGCATAATCTCTTGGGTATATATTATCTCAATGAAAATGAGTTCGCTAGTAGCTGCCGAGAGCTGACTTTGTCAATAGAGCTTTTAGGTTCCATTGACGATCCGTATTACGACTATTACTTAACCGATCCTCTGATTAATTCGGGGCAATGGTATTTTGTGCAACAAGATTATGAGAATGCCAAAAAATATTATCAAGAGTCGATCGATCTGAGTACCAAGATTAATCGAACTGATACGATCGCCAGGGGTTTACTGGCTTTGGCCAAAGTGGCTGAAGGTGAAGGGGATAAGCTCCAGGCAATCGAATTGGCAACCAAGGCAGAACGGACGGCTGGTATTGAAATTCCTTTAACTAGAGAAGAGGCAGCCTGTTTTAAGGAGAAAATTTTGGCACAACAGATAGAACGATCTGCGATCGCGCAGAGAACAGGTGTTGGTAATGGGTAATAGGTAAAAAGATAGGATATGAATCAAGAAGAGTTTGAACAAGTCTACAGTAAATTAACCCATCGCCGTCAACAAGTCCTCAATGGTATTCTCTCCGGTGAGGCAGACGCGCAGATCGCTGAGGCTCTCGGCATTGGCGAACCCGCTATCCGCAAGCATGTGGAGCGCATTGTCGATCAATTCGGTTTAGCCAATTCTGAGTCACAGAACGGACAGCGCCGCTCCAAGCGCTCCGATCTAGTTTCCTTGGTGGCTCGATATAAGCCCGAACTGCTGAAAAACCGATTACCCAGTCAAAATAGAGAGGGCAACAGTATCCTAGATTTACTGCAAGAGATCCAGCCTATTGAGGCGATTCACAAGAATCTAGAACTGAAACTGCAACTCTGGCAAGACAGTAGTGACAGGAGCCAAAAGAAGCAAATCGGCGATCGCCTCAAAAATACCGGATACGACACCTATATGCAAGGCGACTTCCCAGGAACTGTATTCTACCTGCAATGGGCGCTCAAATTCGAGATCGACTCTCCCGCCGTCCACTACAACCTGGCTTCAGCCTACGAAAAACTCAGCGATTTTCCCAACGCCTACCATCACTATAATCGAGCAGCTCAAGCCCAAACTCATGCTGCCCATGCTGCCATCAGCAACCTCTCCCGCCTAGATATTTTGAGCCATAATCCGGATACTGCCATTGAACGCATTATCCCCATCCTTGACCAAGTGAAAAATCAAGCCGTTCTATCTACGCTCTATAAAAATTTGGGATGGGCTTACTTCCTGAAAAAAAAACTGTCCCAAGCCGAAACCTGGTTACGAAAATCTGTAGGATTAAATAGCGATCGCGCCGCTCCCCACTGTCTCCTGGCTCAAGTCCTCGAAGCCCAAGACAAACCCCTTGAAGCCAGCGAGTATTGGCAAAAATGCCGAGACTGTGACTCCCATCAAACCCGTTCTATCCATGCTCCCTGGCGATCGCCAGAACTTGACCTTTGGCAGCTAGAAGCTCGGCAACATCTAGACACCAACCTAGATACTCATTCCTTAATCCAAGGATTACACACAGACTCTGAATCTATCTCCCTACCCCACTAGGGCAATAAATAATGAACAATGAATAACGAACAATGAGTCAGGGAGATTGTGGCACAGATGAACATTCAGACACCAGACTGGGTAAAACACGCCGTTTTCTATCAAATTTTTCCCGATCGCCTCGCCAAAGGCAACCCACCCCCAGGCACTACTTATCCCCATCTCCCCCTCGAACCCTGGGACTCTCCCCCAACCGTGCAAGGTTATAAAGGGGGAAACCTTTGGGGTGTGATTGAAACCCTGGATTATTTACAAGATTTGGGCATTACAGCCATTTACTTTACCCCCATCTTTCAATCGGCTTGTAATCACCGTTACCATACCCATGACTATTATCAAGTCGATCCCATGCTGGGCGGAAATCCAGCCTTTTTTGCCCTTCTCGAAGCTGCCCATCAACGCCAGATTAAAATTGTCTTAGATGGAGTCTTTAATCATGCCAGTCGCGGCTTTTTTCACTTCAATGACATCCTAGAAAATGGCCCCCATTCCCCTTGGGTAGACTGGTTTAAAATCCAAGATTGGCCCCTATCCGCCTATGATGGCAGTAAACCGGCGAACTATATCGGTTGGGCAAATAATCGTGCCTTACCTGAATTTAATCACCAGAATCCAGACGTGCGAGAATATATTATGCAAATTGCCGAATATTGGATTCGCTTAGGAGTCGATGGTTGGCGATTAGATGTACCCTTTTGTATTAACGTGGAAGGCTTTTGGCAAGAATTTAGGCAACGAGTCAAGGCCATTAACCCAGAAGCCTATATTGTCGGCGAAATTTGGACAAATGCCCTGCAATGGCTGGATGGAACCCAGTTTGATGGAGTCATGAACTATTTATTTACTGCTCCAACGATCGCCTTTACTGCTGGCGATCGCGTCAATCTCGATCTGGTTCATCATTCTGCCTATGAACCCTATCCTGCCCTCAATGCTACCAGTTATGCCAGTAAAATCGAATCCCTCCTGCATCTCTATGACTGGGAAATTCAACTAGCACAACTCAATCTCCTCGATTCCCATGATACCGCCCGCTTAGTCACCATCGCTCAAGGCGATCGCCCCAGCGTTGAATTAGCCACT
This sequence comes from Roseofilum sp. Guam, assembly GCF_017746735.1. NCBI lineage: Bacteria > Bacillati > Cyanobacteriota > Cyanophyceae > Desertifilales > Desertifilaceae > Roseofilum > Roseofilum sp. Guam. Next base: position 13,865 of record NZ_JAGHZN010000043.1, read on the forward strand.
CTCCTGCTCATGACCTTCCCTGGAGCGCCTAGCATCTATTATGGCGACGAAATCGGATTAGAAGGAGCGATCGATCCGGACTGTCGGCGCAGTTTTCCCTCTCCAGAAGAGCGTGATAAAAGTATCCTAAGCTACCATCATAAACTCATCGCCCTCAGACACCAGTATCGCGCCCTACGAGTCGGAACCTATCACGTTATTTTTGCTCAAGGACTTGTTTATATCTTCGCCCGTCAAGAAACCGATCAAACCCTGATTATCGCCCTCAATGCAGGAGAAGAAGCGATTACCGTACGCTGCTTTCCCAGAAACTTAAATCACATCCCCAAAACCCTGGTTTATGGACAAGCAGAAATCGAATGGTTAGACAATGGCGATCTCCAGCTCCAACTCCCCCCTCGCCAAGGCTGTATACTTGCCCCCATAGACTGACACGAGGACGGGGTGGGCGTGGGGACACGGAGAATGAGAGGATTTCCTCTTCGGTCATTTTTGGAGATGGCAATCTCTCTATCCCCTATAGAGAGACGCATTTGGCGGTTTGATCGCAGATTCTAGGTCAAACACAATGTCTAGCCCCTTGCCTATTGCCTCTTGTCCTCTTAACCTTCCTTGAAGAGAGATTAATCTTAAGCTGTTACCCTAGGTGAGAATAGACGGTCTTAGCCAGCAATATTCTATGAACTCAAGTCTCTCTCGAACCAAAGTCGTTGCTACCATCGGCCCTGCCAGCAATAAGCTAGAAGTGCTGCGAGAATTAGTCCAAGCAGGAATGAGAGTTGCTCGTCTTAATTTCTCCCATGGAAGTTATGACGATCATGCTAAAGTCGTCTCGCGACTGCGACAAGTTTCCGAAGAATTAGATATTCCAGTTACCTTATTGCAAGATTTGCAAGGGCCCAAAATTCGGGTGGGACGATTTCCCGAAGGTGAACTAGAGCTAATTCCAGGAGCATCAGTTACCTTGGTTCCCGAAACTGAATATAACGGCCAAGAACAAACCATCCCCATTGATTATCCCTTTTTAGCCGAAGAAGCTCAATCGGGGGCACAAGTCTTGCTTGATGATGGTTTATTAGAACTCAAGATTATGTCCATCCAGGGCAACCAAGTAGAATGTAAGGTTATGGAAGGGGGTATCCTGAAAAATCGCAAAGGGGTGAATTTGCCCTCTTTAAGTCTGCGTTTGCCTTCCATGACGGAGAAAGATAAACAGGATTTAACCTTTGGGTTAGATCAAGGAATTGATTGGGTTTCCCTGAGTTTTGTTCGTAGTGCTGAGGATATTATCACGCTCAGAGAATTTCTGCATGAACATGAAGCTGACCATGTTCAGGTGATGGCTAAAATTGAAAAACCCCAAGCCGTTGAAAATTTAGAAGCCATTATGCAGCAATGTGATGGTTTGATGGTGGCACGGGGAGATTTAGGTGTAGAGATGAGTCCAGAGCGTGTCCCCAAGTTGCAAAAGCGGATTATCCAATTGTGTAATCAACAGGGAGTTCCGGTGATTACCGCCACCCAAATGTTGGATAGCATGATTCGCAATCCTCGGCCGACTCGTGCGGAAGCCTCGGATGTAGCCAATGCGATTATGGATGGTACGGATGCGGTAATGCTCTCAGGAGAATCTGCGGTGGGTGCATATCCGGTGAAAGCAGTGGAAATGTTGGTCAGAATTGCTCGGGATACCGAAAAGGAAGCTGAATTTGTTAATTATCCACCAGCAGAAATTGATGAAACCCATGCCTTAAGTGAGGCTCTGAATACGATTGATAAGATCCTGGATCTGCGCTGTATTGCCTGTTTTACGACGAGCGGTTATACCGCAACTCTAGCGGCAGCGGAACGTCCTAAAGCGCCTGTAGTCGCCTTTACTCCCCGCGATCGCGTTTATCATCGCTTAAACTTAGTCTGGGGAGTGAAACCCATGTTATTGGAGAATCCAGAAGATTCTTTGGAGCAGTTAATTGTCCAAATTAATGAGCAACTATTAGCTAAAAATTTAGCTGCTCCAGGGGATAAAATCTTGGTCTTAGGTGGCTCTCCCGTACAGAAAATTCGTGGGACTAATTTTATCAAGATTCACCGGATTCAGGGATGATTAAGTAAGGGTCACCCGTTAAGGCTGTAAGCCAGTTGTCTAACGGACAAGGGAACAGAGTATGAGCCTCCCCATCCCCCCACCTTGCTATTGTTCAAGATGAAAATAAAACAACCCCTCTCCCTAGGAAGAGGGGTTTGCGGAGAGGGAGACTTAACCCTTACAACGAAACCGGAATAAACCGATTGTTTAACTGCCCCGGAGTCGTGCGTTCCACAACACCCAGATATAACCCATTAAACAGAATTGCCGTATCCGATCCCGTCTGCAACAACTGGATATTCCCTTGATTGAGCCCATCGGTTAATCCAATCAGGTCCAATCCATTACCGAAGTCCCGAACTCGGTCAGCTTGGAAGACTGTAGTCACTGCGCCACTGGTTGATAAAACAAATATATCATTACTAGCGCCACCACTGAGTAAGTCTCTACCTGCTCCTCCTTCCAGGTAGTCATTTCCGAAATCTCCATTCAGGTTATCATTACCGGTACTACCACGCAGAGTGTCATTATCTTGACCACCAAAGAGGAAATCATTCCCGGCTGAACCCAAAAGAGAATCATTACCCTGATTACCGTTAATGAAATCATTGCCAGGACTACCAATCACAATATCATTGCCTTGCAGGGCAGAAATACTGCGGATATTTAACGCGCCCATGTCAATATTGTCATTACCGGGAGTTGCCCTTCCTGTTCCCGGTGAAGGAGAAGGTGCAGGACTCGGAGCAGGTGGTGGAGTTGGAGCAGGAGAGGGTGAGGGGAATCCTGGGAAAGTTGGGAAACTGGGGAAGGCGGGGAAACTGGGGAAACCCGGAGAGGGAGAAGGTGCAGGAGTTGGAGAAGGAGTTAAACCAGGGCGATTGGTATCGTTATCCAGAACGGTGAGTGTTACTGGGTTAATGGTTAAATTACCGTAATCTGTATCGGTAGAGGTAACTGAGAAGTTAATCCTGCTGCTGTGGTTTCCTTCCACAATGCGGTCATCAAAGCCAGTAATGCTAACCGTTTGCGCCTGATTAAAGTTATTTGGCGTAAACGTCAGCACTTGAGGGGTTACCAAGCTTTGTACATCCGGTTGAACGCTAATCACCACATTGGCACTCGGCCGACTTTGTAAAGAAGCGGTATATTGAATCGATGCCCCATCTTCACTGATTGTAGTTGAGCCACTGCTGGAATTAAAGTTCAAGCCAACTCGATCAATATCGTTATTAATCACCGCCACATTTTGTACGGGTACATTATTAAACCGTTGATCTGTACTAACCGTAGGCGTACTTAGAATCGTATAGGCTTGATTACCATCGACTATACCATCGGGAACCCCTCGAACTGTTATCCTTTGACGAACATTAAAGTTTTGGGCATTAAACACCAGGGAAGCATTTTCAGCAAAGGTTTGCCCATCCGCAGAAATCAAGCCTTCTCCTGTATCAGAGGTTCTAAAGTTAATCTGTACATTGGCCCGAGGCGCTTCACTAGTAGAGAGCACTACATCAAAAGTAGCCGTTGTTGCCTCTTCAGATGTCCTCAGACCCGTAACAGGGGTCACATTCACACCAAAGGTATCAATATCTAGGTTAAGGACATTAAATTCATTGGTTGTGGGTTGCCGTCCGCTATAGTTGGGGTCACTACTTTGGGCTGGGGAAACCGTCACCACGTAAGATTGGTTTCCGTCAATGATTGAATCAGGAACCCCAAGAATTTGTACGGTTTGCAGTTGAGTGGCATTTTGTGGCGTAAATGTCAGGCTTGCAGGAACTGCCCTCCCTTCTGTGGCATCACTAATTGTAATCGGGACAACTACATTGCTGGTAGGAATACTGCCTAATCGGGCAGAGAGATTAAACCCTGTACCATTTTCACTAGTCGTTCGTTCTCCACTGGGAACCGTTACAAAGATATCGGGTTGATCGTTATCTAAGATATTGGCAGTGAGGGTACTGCGCTGATTTTGCTCTTGGGTGAGAGGGGTATCATTGACCAGGATTGCGTTAGTGTTGTTAAACTGTCCATCTGGGCTAGTCACCGAGAGTTGCAATTGTCCCGTGTGGTTCCCTTCTTGAATCAGGTCATCAACTGCCCCCACGGTCACGGTTTGAGGATTACTCCAGAGATTTCGGGGATCGGTAGGACTGAAGGTGAGAGTAAAGGGAGTATTGCCTAAAGCATTGCCATTTGCACCAACGGTGAGTTGGGAATCTGGCGAGGCAACCACTTCCACTGTCGTATTCGGAGCTGGTTGTTGAGCCAATCGGATAGTGTAGGTATTAGTATTTCCATTTTCAGAGACGAGTAAACTCCTTGTCCTATTCGGTTGCTGGTTTTCCTCAACCAATACTCGGGTGTCGTTATCCGTGACATTGGCTGTCACTGAGGGAATGAAGATATTGTTATAGTTGGGGTCACCACTAAAGGTTTGGAAACTAATGGTACTCTGGTGCGCTCCTTCTACATCCCCATCATTAACAGCAATCACTTGTACCGCTTGGGGACGATTCCAGTTTTGTGGCGTGAACGTGACGGTATTGGGGGCAATGGTAGATTCGTTATCAGGAGTCAGAAGAATCGTAACGGGAGCAGTGGGGGGGGTTGCGAGTTCTAGGCCGATAAAATCAGTTACTCCACCTTCTACCAGGTCTATACTGCCTCCAAATTCAGTAACAATTACCCCTTCAAAGGAGAATTTTGTAACAAACGCATCGGGTTCATTAGCCACATTTAGAGTGCCAATTCGAGTTCTCGACCCAGGTACATTATTGGCAAAGAAGTCAATACTCCGTGCTGGACTAGGATCGCCAGTTTGATATCCAGGAGTTAAGACTTCAAATGTTCCGGGAGGGGGCAACTGGGGATTACGGTTAGCATTGAGATTACTAGAAACCGTTTGTCCAGTGGTATAAGCAGCACCTGCTGAATCTACTGCAATTCCATAGCCATAATCATCTCCATCTCCTCCATAAAATGAGGAGTAAATTACCCCAGAGGCATCCCGATTGAGTTTGGTTAAGAAAGCATCCGTTCGACCGCCAGCAAAATTTGGCTGTTCTGCATTTCTAATAGGAAAAGGATTAGCACTATTTTCTCTAGACGTGGTTGTACCGACAACATAAGCTTGTCCTGCTTGGTCTACACCAATACTCGACGCAGTTAGCGGTAAGAAAGCAACCCCTTCATTACCACTGCCGCCTAAGAATGTAGAGTAGGCTAAGGAACTGCCATTAGGATTAAACTTGGTGACAAAGGAATCAAACTGCCCTCCTTGATAGTTAGATTGGAACGTGGGTTGGGCAAAGTTGCGAATTTGTCCCGACTGGAGATTCTGGCCCGTAGGGAAGTCAGGGGAGGGAGTAATACCTGTCAGATAGGCTGCTCCAGCATTGTCCACCACAATACCACCGGCAACATCTCCGCCACCCCCACCAAGGTAGGAGAAATAGACTTGTTGGGTGGCATTGGCGTTAATTTTAGAGACAAATACATCACTAGAGCCCACTAAGTTCGTTTGATAAGCTCCGGAGGTCGCTAAACCAGTTGATTGGGTGGTTCCCGAAATATAGGCATTACCTGTACTGTCAATATCAATGCCAATGCCTTCTTCAAATCCAGGACCCCCCACATAGGTAAAATAAACTAACTGAGTCCCTGTCGCATTCACTTTAGCAATAAAGGCATCACTACCATTAGTGGCATTAGTATTTTGCTGGAACACTCCAGCGGTTCCCAGGCCAGTTGATGTAGTTTGTCCGGTAACATAGGCTGCTCCATTAGGATCTACAACAATGCTAGATCCTCGCTCAAAACCACTACCGCCGAGATAAGAAGCATAGTCAATCTGGGTTCCAGTCGGATTGAGTTTGAGAACAAAAGCGTCTTGGGAACCGCCAGCAAAGGCTTGGAAGGGTGTTGTAGTACGCCCTTGTTGTGATGGAAAGTCTGAAGATTCGGTTTCACCAACAATATAGGCATTCCCTGCCTGGTCTACAGCAATATCATTTGCTCGGTCTTTGTCTGCTCCTCCGATATAGGTAGAGTAAACTAAGCTGCCATCACTATTAATTTTGGAGATAAAGGCTTCTCGAACATCATTTCCAGGCCTAGGGTCGGGTAGGGGACGAGTAAAGGGGGCAAGAGTATCTTCAGATGGCTTTCTAGGAAAGTTAACAGAGAAGGTTTCCCCGGTAACGTAAGCCGCTCCAAACTGGTCTACGGTAATGGCATAACCCGCATCTTCCGCAGGGACAGGAGCGGTAACATTTGTTGCATTTGCAACAAATGTTCCATTTTGGAAGGTTACTGTAGCGATTTGTGTGTTGGTAATGGTAGTGGGAGGATTGGGGGGAACCCCTGGAATAGTCTGGGTTGTTGTTCGGGTTTCTAACCGGAAATCATTAAAGGGTTGGACATCTAGTGAAACGACTGAACTTCCACCCAAGTAGTTGGAGTATTCCAGGATGGGGTCAAGGACTAATTCATGGTTGGAGTCATAGCTGCCGACTTCAAAGCCAACTTGATTATTGCCGAGAAGTTTGTAGGCAACATCGACATCGATTTGCTGACCGTCAATAATTTGATAGGCGATGGGGGATTTCTCGGTTAGCTCTCCGGTGTCAGTAATCAGAGCAAGGGAGCCATCTTCGCGAATTTCAATATCATTGACGTTCTCGTATTCGATTACAACCGTGTCAACGCTTACACCGGGGGCAACATAGATATCCCGTTTAACTTGTCCGCTTTCACCAGAATATTTAACGTCAACACCTGCATAGACTTCTTCGTACCATACCCCCTCGAAGGTTGCGATGTTGGTGCGCCATTTCGAGGGGTCGTTGCCGATAAAGAAGTTGGCAATACCAGGGAGTTGCTCCCATCCCCTAATCTCGGCATTGGGGTTGGAGCCAACAAAGTTAGCTCGAATGACATCATCACCATTGGCAACAACGATTTCTTCTTGAGTAAAGAAAACTTCGCCCACGTCTCCATCCCGGACATGGAAGGATACGGAGTCATCCACTTGTCCATCATTCTGGATGAAGCTTAGGGGCCGTTGACTGGTGAACTCTGCCCTAGCTTCGGGAGAAACGGGCGCGTTAAGCGCTTGTGAAGCTAGGAGTACGTCGTCTTGTGCTGTTTGTGGAATGTTTGATGGCAGTTGACTATTAATTCCCATGTTGTCCTCACCCCATACCTCTTATACAGAACCAACTATAGCAAAGCTTACCCATTATTTTGATCTTTCTTGTCAATCCCATGAGTTTGTTTCGATCATAGCTTGGGGGTGGGGGGAATGGGAGGAAGAGGAAGAGGTGGATAGGGAAGTGGGTGAATGAGGGGATGCGGGGATAGACGATTACCCTAATTTTCAGTTTCTAACTTTTAATTTTTAATTGATCTAATGGATGATAGAGAGTAGATAATAAAATATTGATGGTTTAAGGGATAAATGCTTGTTGCGTTTGATTAAGTAAGTTTGAGTTGTTTTTTGGGTGGTTCTGGGCTTTTGTTTTTCTTAAGATTTAGAATTAACGAAGAGGCTGAAGTGGTCTTATGGATTTGGATCGGGGGGATCATGGGTTACAGGACTTTCAGTAAGGGAATCGAAGTAAAATTTTGTTATTATCGAGATTACAGCACCCTGTACTATAGGTTACAGGAAATTAAAAATAGCAAACCCTGAAGAAGTTTTTGTTAGGCTTTTATGACTTAAGAAGCTGCTTTCTTAGTATGAGTTCAAAAAACTATAAAAACAGTGAATTTTCGACATATTTTTTATTGGAAGCTGATGCAACATTCTTGGGGATTGACGGTAGAGTAAAGGTCGAATCTTCTAAATCGAAGGAATCAAACAAGGATTCACAAAGATTTACAAAGAAGTAACGTCAGATGAATTTAAGGAGATTAGATTATGGTTCAAACTCCGATTAAACCGATCGCCATTACCCCATCCGAAAGCAATAGCAGAGCGCCCCATCTACGTCCTCCTTACTACGGACTCGACGAACTCGGTTTTCGCAATATCCAACAGGTGTATCGAAATCTAGCAGTTCCCAAACTATTGGAACATGCCCTAGCCCGGAAAGAAGGGGTTTTGGCTGCCAACGGTGCATTTTGTGTAGAAACAGGCAAGTATACGGGGCGATCGCCCAATGACCGCTTTATCGTCGATGAACCCTTCATTCACGATGAAGTTCACTGGAACAAGGTCAATGTTGGTTTATCCCCCGAAAAATTTGACCTTCTCCACAAACGGGTTCTCGCTTACATTCAAGGCAAAGACCTCTACATCTTCGACGGTTATATTGGCTCAGATCCCAATTACCGGATGAGCGTGAGAATCATCAACGAACTAGCCTATCAAAATATGTTCGTGCATCAGATGTTCATCCGGCCCACCGCTCAAGAACTAGAAACTCATCACGCCGACTTCACGATTATTGCTGTTCCTGGTTTACAAGGCGATCCAGGTATTGACGGTATTAATAGTGAAGCTTTTATCGTTGTTAGTTTCGCGAAAAAACTAATCCTTGTAGGAGGTTCGTTTTACTCTGGCGAAATGAAAAAATCCGCCTTCTCCTTCATGAACTACTACATGACCAAGCGCGATGTGCTGCCGATGCACTGTAGTGCCAACATGGATGATGAAGGAAACACGGCTCTCTTCTTTGGTCTTTCCGGGACTGGAAAAACCACCCTTTCAGCCGATACCAGCCGTCGCCTGATCGGAGATGATGAACATGGATGGTCTTCTGATGGCATTTTCAACTTCGAGGGAGGATGCTATGCCAAAACCATTCGCCTATCACGAGAAAAAGAACCAGAAATTTGGGATGCCATGCGCTATGGTTCACTCCTAGAAAACGTTATCCTCGATGAAGAAACCCGTATTCCAGACTATGACGATGGGCGCTTAACCCAAAATACCCGTGGTGCTTACCCCATCAACTATATTCCCAACTGTGTAATTCCCGGTATTGGCGGCCCTCCTATAGCCGTCATCTTTTTAACTGCGGATGCATTTGGCGTATTGCCTCCCATTTCCAAGCTGACGACTGAGCAAGCCATTTATCATTTTATGTCTGGCTATACGAGCAAACTGGCAGGAACTGAACGGGGCATTACCGAACCCGAAGCCACCTTCTCCGCTTGTTTTGGGAAGCCATTCCTACCCCTGTCGGCTACGGTTTATGGGGAAATGCTGGCCAAACGTTTAGAAGAACATAAAGAGACCACCTCAGTGTATTTGATCAATACTGGATGGACGGGTGGCCCCTATGGCGTAGGTCAACGATTTGATATTCAAGATACCCGCTATATGGTTTGGGCTGCGTTGAATGGAAGTCTTAAGGATGTTAAGTTCAATCCCCACCCAATCTTTAAGATCTTGGTTCCAGAAAGCGTTCCCAATGTCGATCCGAAGATTCTGAATCCCAAAAATACCTGGAGCGATCCAGACGCTTACGATCGCCAAGCAACCCAGTTAGCCAAGAAGTTTATTGAGAACTTCAAACGCTTTAAGACTGCTGAACCCGAAATTATCGCAGCCGGGCCGAACCTTGATTAGAATCTAGGATCTGATGGGATAGGGAGATGGGGAAGATGGCCTCTTGCCTATTCCCTATTCCCTAATCAATGCTTAAAACATTCTTGCCATAGCCCAGGTTCAGAAGAGGAAGTGCCAAAGTAGATCGCGGAATGTTGTTTTCCTATCGATTTCGATTACAGGAGTCATGTCAATATGACAGTGAAAGTTGGTATTAATGGATTTGGTCGTATTGGGCGGCTAGTATTTCGGGTGGCAGTTGCCCATCCAGAAATTGAAGTGTGTGGCATTAATGACCTGGTTCCTCCAGAAAGTATTGCCTACTTACTCAAATACGATTCCACCCATGGGCCATTTAAGGGAACAGTCGAAGCCAAAGAAGGGGCGATCGTGGTCAATGGGAAAGAGATCCCTTGTTATTCGGTCAGAAACCCGGCTGAACTGCCTTGGGGCGATATCGGTGTGCAGTTCGTGGTTGAGGCTACTGGATTATTTACCGATTATGAAAAAGCTTCTGCCCACCTGCAAGCAGGCGCGAAACGAGTGGTTATTTCTGCACCGACTAAGGAAAAAGACCCCGACAAAGTCCCCACCCTATTAGTAGGAGTAAATCATCAGACTTACGACCCCTCCAAACATACGGTCGTTTCTAACGCCAGTTGTACCACCAACTGTCTAGCTCCCGTTGCTAAAGTCATTAATGATAACTTTGGCTTGGCAGAGGGCCTAATGACTACCGTTCACGCTATGACTGCGACCCAACCCACCGTTGACGGCCCCAGTCGTAAAGATTTACGCGGCGGACGTAGTGCTACCCAAAATATTATCCCCGCTTCTACTGGAGCGGCTAAAGCAGTTACCCTAGTGTTGCCCGAACTCAAAGGTAAGCTCACTGGGATGGCATTTCGGGTTCCGACTCCCGATGTTTCAGTCGTAGACTTAACCTTCAAGACCGAAAAAGCCACCAGCTACGCCGAAATCTGCGAAGCGATGAAGAAAGCTGCCGAAGGTGAAATGAAGGGTGTTTTGAAATACACAGACGATCCAGTCGTTTCGACAGACTTCACCTCCGATCCCCATTCGAGCATTTTTGATGCTGGTGCAGGTATCGAATTAAATGCTAACTTCTTCAAGATTGTTTCCTGGTATGACAATGAATGGGGTTATTCTAACCGGATGGTAGATTTAATCTTATCCATGGCAGCTAAAGAATAATTCACGGTTTTCCTTCTCTTTTCCTATTGATGCTGTATGGTATAGGGTGAGCGCGTCTCACCCTATTTTTTAGCACGTAGCGCTGGTAATAGGTAATTATTCAAACAGCTATTTTCTCCGGATTTATCAGATACTTTTAAAGAACCATGAGTTCATGTTTCTTGAGAGTTTCAATGGCAGAAGCTTTTCCTTCATTATCGCTAAACTCAACCTCAAAAACTTGGGGTTCGTACTTTTGCCTTGAAGCGTTGAAGATTTATATAGCGCTTCGCGCTAGGCAATAGGCAATAGCTTGTATAGCTTAGATTCTAAGGCTTCAAGCTGTACCTCATAGAAGAGAGAAACGCTATAAAATAAGTTACATTCCTCTCATCCAGATGTTACTCAAAGTCTAGAGAATCTCGCTGGGCTATACGAATTTCAAACAAGATACTCAGAGGCGGAACCGCTCTATCTTCAGGCTTTAGAAATTTCATTTGATCGACTAGGAGAGGAGCATCCAAAGAGCCAAACTTGTTTGCAGAAGTGGATGAAATTCTTGCAGAAAGTTTTAAAGGAAGGCCACAAAAAAGAGTTGTCTAACCCAAGAAGTTTACAAATTTTAGAGCAGATGAGAGAGGGTTTAGAATAGGGAATGGGATATAATAAACTCTTCGCTGTTGACATGGAGAGGAAACCAGAGTTATGAGCCAGAAACGGATAGGACTATTGTTTGGGGGATGTTCCGGGGAGCATGAAGTTTCGATTGTTTCGGCAAAGGCGATCGCCACAGCGCTGCAAACCGGAGAAAGTAGCGATCGCTACCAAGTCATTCCCTTCTATATCCGTAAAGATGGTTATTGGTATGCCCAAGAAACCGCGACTCAAGTCCTAGACTCTGGTACACCATTATCCACGGATACCCCGCCAGGAAGAAGTTTGTGGGAATTTCCCAAGCAAGTCAACGAAGTTGACGTTTGGTTTCCCATTTTACACGGCCCGAACGGAGAAGATGGTTCCATTCAAGGCTTGCTGCAACTGATGAAAGTGCCCTATGTGGGTTCTGGCATCGTCGGATCGGCGGTGAGTATGGATAAAATTGCGATGAAAATGGTGTTTGCCCAAGCGGGTTTAGCCCAAGTTAAATATAAGGCAGTGACTCGCGCTCAAGTTTGGTCAAATCCTTGTGTGTTTCCGAAACTCTGCGATGAGATCGAAGCGGAAATAGGGTATCCCTGTTTTGTGAAACCAGCAAATTTGGGGTCTTCAGTAGGTATTGCCAAAGTGCGATCGCGCCAAGAACTCGAAACCGCCTTAGATAACGCTGCTAGTTACGATCGCCGGATTATCATTGAAGCAGGAGTTACCGCTAGAGAAGTCGAATGTGCCGTACTGGGTAACGACTATCCTAAAGCCTCCGTCATTGGCGAAATTACCTTTGAGAGCGACTTCTACGACTACGAAACCAAATATACTGCCGGAAAAGCCGATTTGCTCATTCCCGCTGACTTACCCTCTGAAGTGAGCGATCGCATCCAAAATATGGCTATCCAAGCCTTCCAAGCCGTAGATGCCTCCGGATTATCTAGAGTAGACTTTTTCTATATCGAGTCTACCCAAGAAGTGCTAATCAACGAAATCAACACCCTGCCTGGATTTACCTCCACCAGCATGTACCCCCAACTCTGGGCTAATACGGGCACTCCCTTCCCAGAGTTGGTGCATCAGTTGATTGAATTTGCTCTAGAGAGGTAAATAGGGAATAGGCAATGGAGAATAGGCAATAGGACGTTATCCCTGTCTCTCCGCGTCTCCCTATCCCCGTGTCCCACCCATCTCCCTATCCCATCAGATCTATTTGCGCAAAATTGGGTAAGATGAGTTTCGGACACGAAGCGAGTCGGTCTGGTCAACGTATAGTCAGGGAAGCTATTTATGGTTCATCCGCGTAAATCCATTCATCGCTCTACTGGAAAGCAACGGTCAAACCGACTCCAGTTTATTCTGAAACCAATTCAAAACCATACCCTATTGGTGTGGAGCATTTTAGCCGTGCTGGTAATTGGTATCGGTTATGAAGCTTTGAGTATTCTACTCAATCCTGGGGAGATCGAACCCGAAGAGGCGATCGCAGAAGTCACAGAAGAGGCAGAATCTATAGAAGCGATCGAGGAACCAGGGGTTAACTCTACTGTATCCTGGCTCTGGTTAGGAGCGATCGCCTTGGGATCGGGAGGTCTCTTTGTCCTCTGGAAAAGCCTGCAAAATCCCAACGCCCATAAACGAGCATCTCTCAACCGTCGCCAACGTCGCGGAACCCCACTCTTATTAGAAAAACCCAAACCCTTGCGAGTCAAAGTTTCTCAGCGCCAACCTATCACTTCCTTTAGTCCAGACCAATTTACACCCCAAACAGCCTCTCTTGAGCCTCAAAACCCACCGGAAGTTATCTCAGAACTCACTTCACTTCCAAACCCACCCCAAAAACCCGTTACCTTTGACGTAAATCCTACGGCCAAATCCTTCCAGCATTCCTCTTTACAAGTGCCCAACTTTCCCAAACTCACCCCAGACATTCCACAGGGATCAGCCCCGAAAGCGGTTCGCAAGACTTCCCCCCAAGAGTATCCCGATCAAAATATTCGCAAATCCTCTTAGAAAATAGGGGATGGCTAATTACCGATTACCCATTACCCATTACCCCAGTAGTGCTATAGAAATTCCACCAACTTATTATTTTGATCGACTAAAATTTTAACCGGTGACTTAATTTCATCGGTAACTTCAAAGGCTAACAAAGTAATCATATCTCCAGGGTTAACCAAATGTGCAGCAGCGCCATTGATGCAGATCGCACCGGAGTCTGCTTCTCCTTCAATCACATAGGTTTCTAAACGATTACCATTAGTATTATCGACCACTAAAACCTTTTCTCCAGGCAGCAAATCGGCTTTCTCCATCAGAGTGCGATCGATAGTAATACTGCCGATATAGTTAAGATTGGCTTCAGTGACTGTCGCCCGATGAATTTTAGACTTTAACATGATCCGCATAATAGTTAGATGCTGTTACTTTTTCTTAAGGTGAATGACTATACAAGTCCCTGGATCAAATGATAAACTGCCAGTGAACTAAGGTAAAAAACAGTTTACCCATTACCCATTACCAATTACCAGCGCCTAGCGCTATGATGGACTATGAGCAAGGGCACGCTATTTGATAAAGTCTGGAACAACCACAAGGTTCGTACACTTCCTTCTGGACAAACTCAACTGTTTATTGGGCTGCATCTGATCCATGAAGTGACCAGTCCCCAAGCGTTTGCTATGCTGCGGGAGAGAAATTTACAAGTACTATTTCCCGATCGCACTGTTGCCACGGTCGATCATATCGTGCCCACAGATAACCAGGCTCGACCCTTCGCGGATACCTTGGCAGAAGAGATGATGCAAGCGTTAGAAACGAGTGTCCAAGAGCATGGGATTCGCTTCTATAATGTGGGTTCGGGTAACCAGGGCATTGTGCATGTGATCGCCCCCGAACAAGGGATGACGCAACCGGGAATGACGATCGCCTGTGGAGATAGCCATACCTCAACTCATGGAGCATTTGGGGCGATCTCCTTTGGGATTGGAACCAGCCAAGTGCGAGATGTGCTAGCCTCCCAAACCTTGGCTCTGGAGAAGCTCAAAGTGCGCCGCATTGAAGTCAATGGAAGCCTACGTCCGGGGGTTTATGCCAAAGATGCGATCCTTCACATTATCCGCAAATTGGGCGTGAAAGGGGGCGTAGGCTATGCCTATGAGTATGCCGGAACGACCCTAGAACAGATGTCGATGGAAGAGCGGATGACGATCTGCAATATGTCGATTGAAGGGGGGGCACGATGTGGCTATGTAAACCCCGATCAGGTGACGTTTGACTATCTGCAAGGACGGGAGTTTGCCCCCCAAGGAGAAAACTGGGATAAAGCGGTGCAATGGTGGCAAAGTATCCGCTCGGATGCCGATGCTGAGTATGATGATGTGGTGGTGTTCAACGCTGAAGAAATTCCCCCTACGGTGACTTGGGGGATTACACCTGGTCAAGGTATTGGTGTGGATGAAGTGGTTCCGACTCCAGAAAGTCTACCTGATAGCGATCGCCCTTTGGCCGAAGAAGCGTATCAATATATGCAACTCGAACCTGGAAAGGCGATCGCCGGAACCCCTATCGATGTCTGCTTTATCGGTAGTTGTACCAATGGTCGCCTCACTGACCTGCGAGAAGCCGCTAAATTTGCCCAAGGTCATCAAGTCGCCTCTCAAGTCAAAGCCTTTGTAGTTCCGGGATCGGAAGTCGTCAAGCAACAAGCCGAAGCAGAAGGCTTAGATAAAATCTTTACCGAAGCCGGGTTTGAATGGCGCAACGCCGGATGTTCCATGTGTTTAGCCATGAACCCCGATAAACTACAAGGGGATCAAATGAGCGCCTCTTCCTCAAACCGCAACTTTAAAGGTCGTCAGGGGTCTTCGTCTGGTCGCACCTTACTGATGAGTCCCGCGATGGTTGTCGCTGCGGCGATCTCCGGCCAAGTCTCCGATGTGCGAAAGTTGCTGTAAAATAACGTCAGTTTTGGTTAAGCGATCGTTGACTTGAGGGACTCTAAGTTGAGGGAAGGCTTTTTGGGTTGATGGCAATAGGCAATTAATCCAGCCAAGAGATTAATGAGAAAGCTAACAGGACTGCGATGACGGGTATGTTCGATCTGAGAAATATTTTTGAGTTGATCGATGATCGTCTCAATGATACTTCTGTGACGGAGCCAAACCTTATCCCATAAGGGCACAAGCCGATTCTTCATCTTTCTCTTCAAGGGAGTAATCAGTTGTAAACCAGTGGCTTGCCAAAGTTGTTGAGTCAATTTCTGAGAAATATAGCCTTTGTCACCAAAGATCTTACCGGTCAAGTTCTGAACCAGTTGCAGAACCGGTTTTCGGTCATCAATATTTCCCGGTGTCAGGGTAATATTGAGTAATTCACCGCGATCGTTAACTACCAAATGTAGCTTGAAGCCAAAGAAGCAGTCTACAGATGTGCTTTATTCGTGCAGCTTGCTCTAAAAATGTACGATGTTGAGAAATCCGTCGATTATGACAGACTTTCAGCTTAGTCGAATCGATAAAACTGATACCAGTAGGAGAGCCAAAGCAGTATTTCAGGTAAGCACACAAAGGGAACAGGGATGAAGGGAGTAATTGTACTGGCGCGGGAATAGCTCACCAGCCCAGGAAAATAGGGCTTCCAATAAGGTTGAACCAATTTTTGGTAAAAGTCTTTGAAGGTTCGATAGCCCATTTGATGAAAAGCGACAAGAATTGTCATTCGTTCGCTCAAGCCTAGACCGGACAGGCGATTTCTGGTTCTGACACCTGATTTTAGGAGGTGGGTATTCCACAGAGGTTCAAACATTTGGCAGAAGTCATCGACATGACAAAAAAGTTCTTCTAGACTAAGCATGGAGCAATGGAGGGGGTTTCTGGTTGGCACTTTTAGCCTACTCCCTTTGCTCCTCCCGATCCATTGCGGGCGTGATCGCCGCCCCGATCGCCTGCTTAACCAAAACTGACGTTAGATTAAGGTGCAAGTTGGATTCGCTAAATCCTAGGAGTGGGTCTATGTTATCGCAAGAATTGAAAGAACAAGCTTTGACCCTATCGCCGAGGGATCTTTATATCAAATCCAAAAACCATGCTACACATCATTCTCCCTGTCAATCATCTGTAGTGGCTATGAACCCCATCTCCAGTCCAATCTGTAAACATGTCCATTGGCCAGAAGAGCAAATTCAAACCTTTTGCCAGCAATGGTCTGTTACTGAACTATCTCTCTTTGGGTCTATCCTCCGAGAAGAGGACTTCCATCGAGATAGCGACATTGATCTGCTGATTGCCTTTTCTGCTGATGCCGACTGGAGTCTATTTGACCATATTCAAATGCAACAAGAATTAGAGGCCCTATTTAATCGTAAAGTTGATTTAATTAGTAAACGCGCTGTTTTACGCAGCCACAACCCCATCCGCCGCCAAGAAATTTTATCCACTGCCCAAGTGGTCTACTCTCAAGAGAGCTATGGCAGATAGAGACCGAGAAACGCTTTTCGATATTCAACGAGCGGCGGCAAAAATCAATCAATTTAAACAAGGCTTCAATCGACAAAGTTTTTTGGCAGATGATAGGACTCAATCCGCCATCGTTTTTCAACTGCTAATTATCGGTGAAGCAACTAAACGGTTATCGATATCTCTACGCCAAAAATATCCACAAATTCCTTGGTCATTGATGGCAGGGATGCGAGATAATTTAATCCATGAATATGATAATATTGATATTGAAGAAGTTTGGAGAACGGCTGAGAGTGATATTCCCAATCTCCTAATTGCTCTACAGCCTATTATTGACGAATTTTAAATTTATAGCAGATTGGATCAATCTTAATCCAATCATGATGGATCTATTGTAATGTCAGTTTTGGATAAGCCAGCAGCCGTGAAGTGGTGAAGTGGGTGGATCTTAGAAACCGGGTCTCTCGCTTCATACTGACTTTTTTCCGGTTCTTATCCAAAACTCAGGTTATGTTAGGGCAAGAATTGAAAGAACAAGCTTTGAAGCGATTGTTAGTGCCATTATTGAGTCTTTACAGAATTCGTCTCACAAAGCCTCCCAAATGAAAAGTCAACACAATGACCACGCACGATGTCTTGATGCCAAGCCTTCAATGTCCCTTCATCCATATCCTCTTGCATAAACCTGAAACACGATGTAGCTAAGTACTCAATCTCTTGTTCAAAAGCAATCCAATAACGATTTTCTTGTTCGGCAACAAATCCGGTAGTATTCGATCCAGCAAAGATATCAACCACCAGATCCCCAGGTTCGGTTAACAGACGAATAAAAAACTCTGGGAGTTTTCCTGGAAACCTGGCTGGGTGAGGTTTTAAACCAAGAGCTTTGCATCCTCTAAGATACTGACTGTTTGACTCAGAGTTGGGAATTTGCAGCAAATTAGAAGGGATGGCTCCTCCGTTATTTTTGCCAAAGCTCGTACTGATATCATGACCGGAGGGGCGCTTTTTAGGATCGTAAAACTTTTCCGGGTCTTCTAAGAGCTTTTTCATTCTTGGACTATATTCTGTCAAAACTTTGGTCACATCTGACTTAGGAAATTCCGATTTACTGAACCACCAAACCGTATTCACTGAATCTTTTGCTCTGATTTTTCTTTTGTTAACCCACTCAATCGGACTGGGAAGCTTTGACGGATTAAACCAGTAAAAATCTTCAGCCCCAAAAAAGCCTATCTCATCACAAAAATAAATAGGGATTCTGAAATTGTAGAGGCTCCTAACTGGCTTCCCCTTTTCATAAGCACCCCCTAAATCGAGAACAAAACTACCATCGCTTTTCAATTTTTGATAGACTAATCGCGCAAAATCAGCTAACCAATCAATATATTCACTCTGATTTTTATTTCCGTATTCTTTCTTTCTTTGAAGTGCAAAAGGCGGACTCGTCATTACCAAATTAACACTCTCATCAGGTAGCTTCTTCAGAAGTTCTAAAGAATCACCACAGAAGGCTGCACCCTTGTTTGTCCGATAGACTCGACAAGAGTCAAGGCTTTCAAGGTCTATAGGAAAATTAGTCTCTTGGCTAATCAATGCTAATCCTCTGGCATGATTCAGGTGGAAAAGACCTCAATAATCCAAAGATATCCTTAACCTATGTTAAAACTCATGGACGATTGATTTACGAGGCTTGATTAGCTTTTTTCAACCAAAGGTTCTTGCTGAGTCGTGCAGTGAATTCCCCCGCCTCCAGCGGCAATATTGTCGATGTTGAGTTGTACGATATCACGATCGCCGAACAACTCTTCCAACGTTTCCTTCGCCTTGCGATCTGCTTGGCGATCGCCAAATTCAGGGATAATCACCGCACCATTGACCACGTAAAAGTTAATATATCCGGCCGCAAAGTCATCCCAATCATATCCCTCTCTAATTTTTGTTGGCGCTTCCAGAACCACCACTTCTAGCTCATTTCCATCCGCATCTGTTTCTGATTCCAGGATCTCTAAATGCCGTTTGGTTACCTCATGGTCGGGAGAGTCTGGGTTGGGGTCGTACCCAGCAATCACGACTCCAGGACGAGCAAAACGAGCATAAAAATCTGTATGCCCATCCGTAATATCCGCCCCTCGAATACCGGGAAGCCATATAATTTTACGCAGTCCCAATAAGGCTTTTAATTCCATTTCGCAATCCTCTTTGCTCCAGCCTGGATTGCGATTATCGTTAATAATACAACTTTCGGTGATGATTGCATTGCCCTGACCATCAACTTCAATTCCCCCACCTTCAAACACCAGTTCCGTGTTGATGATGGGAACTCCGGCTTGTTGAGCAACAAATTCTGCAACTTGCGCATCGCGATCGTGGTATTGTTTATTGCCCCAACCATTAAAATTAAAATCAATCCCTGCTTTTTGACCCTCTTCATCGATGACAAAAACCGGGCCCGTATCTCTCATCCAGAGATCGTCTAATTCAGTAATGATTAATTCGACATCAGAACCACATTTCGCCAAAGCAACATCGTAATCTTCTTCTCGAACGATCATTTTCACCGGTTCATATTGGGCGATCGCTTTGGCAATTCTGGCTAGATCGTCCTGGACATAGCGAAAATCTTCCCGTCCCCAGATATCTGGGCTGGCACTAAACGCCATCCAAGTACATAAATGAGGTTCGCCTTCATCGGGCATGAAAAAAGAAGAATTGGAACTCATAGAAGGGGTAGGAGTAGGGGAAACTGGAGAACTGACTGCCGAACAACCGGTCATATTTTTTCCCAGGGCAATAGAACCAGATAGGGTTGCCATGAGTTGGAGAAAGAAGCGTCTTTTGATCATTTTGTATGAAGCGATCGCCATTTTGGGCGATCGCCAATAGACATCTTTACCGACAGGAGGACAACGGTTACAACAGTTCAAAGGAATGAACTTCTAACACCGGCCCAATCATCGCCAAGGTCATGACATCCTCACGAATTGAGCCTTCAACCTTAACCTGAAGTCCAGATTGTTTGATTTCATCGGGAGCATCCTTGAGTTCATAGGTCGTCCCATCGGTGACTAAGGCCCAAGTTCCTGGGCCCATGGGTTTATGTTCAATCACCCCATTGACAGTTAAACTCATGCGGTTTTTCCTTCTCCAGTCATGGCTAAACGAGCAAGGGCAAAACACAACAGTGCGTTTACCCCTAGGAACAGTTGAGCCACCCAACCCGATCCGAGCCAAAGCATTGCCGGGTCAGTAATAGCGCTGATGGCGAGGAAACTGGCAAATCCTAAGCTTATCCCGATCGCCAGCCATTTTCCAGAGGGATGTCCCAACAGCCCAATCACCAAGATTAGGGGAATCAAAACACTAGCGAAAATAGGGTTAAGTAAGGGACTCCCGCTAATCACATTGCCCCATTCAGCGATCGAACTGCCCATCATCCGGAACGGCCATTGGGGAATATCAAAGAGATACAATCCTCTGAGGAAAAATACGCCCGTGCTTCCAGCAACTAAACCCATGCTTAACGAACCACTCCAAGCAAAGGGGAAATAGTTCCGTAAGAGCCAAGCAAGGAGATAGGAACCGAGTACCATGGCAATTTTCGGCATTAAGGCGATCGCACCACCATCGATCCAGAAGCGAGGATTCAGATAGCCATTATCGCGCAGCCAACGGAAGAAGTCTTTGAACGTAATTTGACCTTTTACAGCTAGTTTAACCGCTGCACCTGCATCCAATTGACCTGCACCAAAATGATTGAGGGGGTCTTCTTCTACACTGCGAGAGGATTCTTTGAGGATTTTTAGCACATCTTCGGGGTCTTCTACACCTACCGACTTAATTAAAGCCGCAACTCCGGCCACATGGGGCGCAGCCATGCTAGTTCCTTGATAACCTTCAAAAACCGGTTTTCCAGTTTGGGGATCGATGGTATTTTGCAGAATCTTACCCGCTTCCGAACCTCCGGGAGCCGACAGGTCTACCCCAGCCCCAAAGTTAGAATAGGGAGCTTTGACTCCAGAGGGATCGAGGGCAGAAACCCCGATCGCATGGGGATAGCGAGCCGGATAACTGGCGGCATTTTGATTAGAATTTCCGGCCGCTGCGACGACAACTACATCTTTGTCATAGGCATAATCGATCGCTTCTTTGAGCAAATTACTTTCACCTGCTCCCCCCAAACTGAGGTTAATCACATCCGCCTCATGATCGGCTGCAAACTTAATCGCTTCGGCAATATCAGCTACCGTCCCACCACCACTTGCACTTAATACTTTCAGGGGCATTAACTTGGCTTCATAGGCGATTCCAGCCACTCCATATCCATTATTCGTCGATTGGGCAATCGTTCCCGCTACATGGGTTCCATGACCGGCATCATCATTGGCTTCGATGCGATCGTTTACAAAATCATAGCCTTGAGTAAATTTTGTATCCTTGAGATCCGGCACCTTCGTAATTCCGGTATCAATCACGGCCACTGTTATCCCATGGCCTTTCGTATCATCCCAAGCGGATTCCATATTGATGCTTCGCAGATTCCACTGTTTAGCATAATCCGGATCGTTGGGGATTTCAGTCGCTTGATAAATATAGTTGGGTTCAATACTTTCGGTATAGTCCTTAAGATTGCTTTCTTGCAGTTGCTCTAACAACAGGCGATCGCCCTCCAGCACATAAACATGATCCTGGAGAGAAAATTCACTATTGAGCCGAGGAACCGTACCATAGTCTTGGGTGAGGGTTTGCACCCATTCCGGGATTTGGTTAGCTCGCTCTTCGCGAAAATCAAGGATAATAGATTGATAGTTTCCTTGAGTGGCCAATCCTTCAGCCTTGAATAGGGCAAACCCTAATGTAAAAATAAATAAGCAGAGGAGTAGAAATTTTTTCATGGCTGACACCATCAATAATTGGGTGGTACTTAACAGCTCCAGCAGTAGAAGTTAGGTGAGCGCTCTTACAACCATAACTTATCCCCTTGGGGATTTGGGGCCCATCTTACCGGATCTTTAATGATTCTTTTCCTGTGGGCGTTTTGGTTGTCGCCAACATGAAAGCGAAGCTTTCCGGAGGAATCGCCCAAAAATCCTTTGAACTGAAACCAATGATGAACGAGAAAGATTATGGAACGAGGTTTACTCTGGTTACCTTTATTGACTGTATTTATTGGATTAACCTGGGCTGGGTGGCGAGAATATCAAAAATTACAAGTTTATGAAGACTGGGCTAAAGGATTTGAACGCTCTAAATATGATATTTATGCAGCCTTGGGACAAAAAGGAGACCAATTAACTTGGGGTCAACCGACAGCCTCCGGGCTAATCAACTGCCAAACTTTAGCTCTGAATGACCTACAAGACCTTCAACTTTGGGTTAATGGTGAAGTCGCGTCTAGGGATGAACCCCCCCAAGGAAAAACTGTTTTTTTAGCCTTACAAGTTAAAGGAAACACCGAACCTGTGAAAATCCCCTTCACAGATGCACAATTGGCCAAGGAATGGGGGAATTATTTAAATCAGGAGTGGTTGCAGCAAAAACAGGTTTAACTCTCTTGGGGTTATGAGGGGGGCAAACCCCCGATCTCCATGACCCAAAAGTTTATAAACTATCTCTGAAATCCTATTGCCTATTGCCTATTGCCAATTGCCAATTAAAGCAATGACCATTATTCAACCGATTTCTAAACAGGAATTAATCGAAAGACGCAAACAACTCCGCCAGAGACAACGGTTGAAGGTGCTGCAAACCCTTTGGCAAACGGTGGCTGTTGGGGCGATCGCCTATGGAGGAGGATGGTTACTGACTCAGCCCAATTGGGCGATCCGCGAGCCGGAACAAGTGATAATTACGGGCAATGAATTAGTCACCACAGAAGCCTTACGAGAGATTTTACCGATTCAGTATCCCCAATTGGTCTTTCGACTCCAACCGGATAAAATTGCCCAGACCTTGAAAGCAAAAGGACCCGTCGCTCAAGCACGAGTGACTCGGCAGTTGTTTCCCCTCAGATTAACCATTGAAGTCAGTGAACGGTTTCCCGTGGCGATCGCGATCGAGTCTCGACAAAGCCAAACTGTAGGCTTAATTGATGAACAAGGAATCTGGATGCCGATGGAGAACTACACCGAGTTAACGTCGTTTCCCCTTCCTACCCTAAAAATCATTGGCCCGCTCGTCCATTATCAGTCCTACTGGCCCCAAGCTTATACTGCACTCAAGGAATCTCCCGTTCAAATTACCGAGCTGAACTGGGAAGATCCCAAAAACCTAATCCTCACCACGGAACTAGGACAAGTGCATCTGGGAGTCTATACGCCCCAATTCTCTAAGCAATTGCAAGTTCTCGATCAAATGCGACAGCTCCCTCAACAGCTCGATCCTCGGCAAATGAACTATATCGATCTGAGAAATCCAGACGCTCCCTCAATTGAGATGAAATCTTCATCAACTCCATTTAACCCTAAATTTTAGGTGAAGACTTAACGTTTTTTCTGGAGAATTCTGATAAACTTCTGGTAGCGATTCCCCCTTTCCCTGGTCAGTTCATGAATGTGAGCGTCTGAACCAATGATGACAAGCTATGATCGCATGGTATGCTGAATGAGCCAAGACCCTGGCTTGAGGTTCAACGAAAGGGATACAACCCCCATCAGCAAAATGTTATGGGTGAGGGACAGAGTTCTTGGGTGCAATTTATGTCTACCCAAGTGGCGATGTGATTCCTTAACCCTCTTGATACTATACATTTATTGATATTTATTGTGTAAAGCAACTGCCCATGACACCTCCCAATCAGATGCTGGGGAATGTCCCCCTCAACTCTAATCGCGATAGTCAATCTAATGCTTCGACGGCAGTCGATTCAGGGAATCCGTTTAAGAATGCTGGAGTCTCGTCTTCTAATTTTAAAGGGCATCAACAGATGGTAAGTGATGAGGATCAACACCAAAATATTATCCCCAGTAGTGTGGCCAAAATAAAAGTGATTGGTGTCGGGGGGGGCGGCGGTAATGCGGTCAACCGCATGGTCATTAATGAAGTGTCAGGGGTTGAGTTTTGGTCAATTAATACGGATGCTCAAGCGTTGGTCAGTTCAGCCGCCCTGAATCGACTGCAAATTGGTCAAAAGTTAACCCGTGGATTGGGTGCAGGAGGAAATCCGGCGATCGGACAAAAGGCCGCGGAAGAATCCCGTGATGAACTAGCGACGGCTCTAGAAGGCTCGGATTTGGTGTTTATTACGTCTGGCATGGGAGGCGGTACGGGTACAGGTGCTTCGGCTGTGGTGGCAGAAGTAGCCAAGGAGGTCGGGGCACTAACTGTGGGTGTGGTGACTCGCCCCTTTATGTTTGAAGGTCGGCGACGCATGAGTCAAGCGGAGCAGGGGATTGAAGCCCTAAAGAGTCGGGTGGATACCTTGATTATTATCCCGAATGATAAGTTGTTGTCGGTGGTTTCGGAACAAATGCCGATGCAGGAAGCGTTTACGGTAGCCGATGATATTCTGCGTCAAGGGGTACAAGGAATTGCAGATATTATTACAGTTCCGGGGTTGGTGAATGTGGATTTTGCGGATGTCAGAGCGGTGATGGCGGATGCAGGATCGGCGCTGATGGGTATTGGTGGAGGCTCTGGGAAGTCGAGAGCGAGAGAGGCGGCGATCTCCGCTATCTCCTCTCCTTTACTCGAGTCTTCCATTGATGGCGCGAAAGGCGTGGTGCTCAATATTACGGGCGGTAGTGACCTGACCTTATTTGAAGTGAATGCGGCGGCTGAAGTGATTTACGAAGCAGTTGATCCCAATGCCAATATTATTTTTGGAGCGGTAATTGATGAGAGACTGCAAGGGGAAATCCGAATTACGGTGATTGCAACTGGCTTTACGGGAGAATCCCAGCCGTCTAACACGGTACAACAGCAGCGCCCCAATCCCAATGTCTATCAATCCTCGTTTACCTCTACTCCTGCCCCTGCTGCTGCTCCTCCTCCGGATTCCTCTCCTGTGAATCCCCAAGCTCAACCGAAAGGGTTGGATATTCCTGATTTCCTCCAACGTCGCCGTCCACCGAGAAACTAAAAGGGAAAGTTGATGAACTCTAACATCCCGGTTGTACTAACGATCGCCGGATCGGATAGTGGAGGAGGTGCAGGTATTCAGGCTGATTTACGCACTTTGGCGTTTCACTGTGTCCATGGTGCGTCAGCTCTCACCTGTGTCACAGCCCAAAATACCTTAGCCGTTAACCGGGTGGATGCTTTGGCTCCAGAAGCAGTGGTTGCTCAACTGGAGGCAGTGGTTGGGGATATTGGGGTTCAGGCAGTGAAGACGGGGATGTTACTGAATGCTGAAATTATGCAGGCGGTGAGCAATAGCCTGCGATCGCTAGATCTACGTCCCCTCGTGGTCGATCCGGTTATGGTTTCCCGTAGTGGCGACCGGCTGATCGATCATCAAGCTGTGGAAACTTTGCAACAGGAACTGATCCCCCAAGCGACTGTGGTCACTCCAAACCGCTATGAAGCCCAGCTGCTAACCGGTGTAGAAATCAACTCTATAGAGAACATGAAGGAAGCAGCCGAAACCCTGAAGTGGCAGTCTGGAGTGCAGGCAGTTTTGATTAAAGGAGGTGGAATGACTGGAGAATTACGGGGGGTAGATGTGCTACTTGACGATTGGGAAATCACAGTGCTGGAAACCGAATGTATCGATACCTCTAATACCCATGGAACGGGATGTACCCTTTCGGCGGCGATCGCTGCTAATCTAGCCACAGGGCATTCGGTCTCAGATGCTGTCCGTCAAGCGAAAAACTACGTTACCGCAGCCCTGAAATGGAGTTTAGATATCGGTCAGGGAACTGGCCCGGTGGGTCATTTCTTTCCTCTTTGCCTGAATTAATACAGCACAAAGCACTCTGGGTGGGGGAATGGGGAGAGTAAACAAAAAAACTCAATCTAGCAAGTGAGCTATTTTGGCTATCTTTAAAAACTTCTATTTTCTTGGGTTGGGTCGATTATGAATTTACCATCAGGAGGCAGTTTTCTATCTCCTTTGCTGCTATATAAGTGTGGAATACTCAATACCTTGTACAAAACATAGACTTTTGCCTATCTATTATCGCTAATCAAAAAACGCCTTTGGAGTAATGCCAAAGGCGTAACCATTTAATTCAATTTTTCCTTCCCAACACAGCAAATTGCTAGGTGAGTATGCCCTCTGTCTTACATCGGATGAAAAAGTAAGTCGGGGTAAAAACGGTTAAATTCGATTAAAATTCCAGCCGTGACTGTTAGCAATAACATAATCAAAACTGGAGCTGTGGACAGATACTTAAGTAAACCTTCCATGTGAAGACTCCAAAACAAAACACAGACTTAGAACTCGATTCTTAACGGGGTGAAACCGTAATTTCGTTATCGTTGGCGAACATTTCTCCGCTCATCATGTCTTTGGCTGCGACCAGAGGCCAAGCAAAGCCAGAGATCATTAATTTAATCGCTAGAGGAACATCGATAACCACTTCTTTCTCTTCAGCATTTTTCTCGCCACGGATAGTCATTAGGTAAGCACGACCTACCCAACCAATCCAACCGGCAATATAAAGAAAGAGTAAGCTGGGGATAATGAAGTCTCCAGCATGGTCGAGACGACCATCAACCACCAGGTGGGGAAGGCCATCGTCACCACAGAGGGCTTCAGAATAGCGCTCAAATCGTTTGGCCCCAGATTGGGGATCATCGGTGGTGGCTCTAGCTGCTTTAGCCCGTTGCAGAAAAGCGGGAGATTCACTACAGGGAACCAAGTTTGCTAAATCCGCAGAAGCGGGGGGAACAAAGCCCAGCCACAAACAACACATTAAAACTAGAACAAGCAATCGTCGCATGGAAGTGTTTCCTTTTGTTACGAAGTGCAAAAATTATGTTACAAAGAAACCAAAGGCTCTATGAAAGCCAATCATACTGGACTTGAGAGACTCAGTAAAGATTAAGCTTCAAAAAGTCTCTAAAATTGGCTATTCTGAACCCTAAATTCCTATGGAGGGTTCAAAATAGCTTTTTCCCTGAGAACAAGGTAGCAGGCAATGGCAACGATTCTAGCTATTGAAACAAGTTGTGACGAAACTTCTGTAGCAATTGTAAAAAATTGTAACGTTCTGAGTAATTTTGTCGCTTCACAGATGGCCGAGCATGGCCAGTATGGGGGAGTTGTGCCAGAAGTGGCCTCTCGCCGTCATCTAGAAACGGTGAATGAGGCGATCGCCGCAGCCCTAGAAGAGGCTGAACTGTCTTGGTCAGAAATTGATGCGATCGCCGCCACTTGTGCCCCAGGTTTAGTCGGAGCCTTATTAGTAGGCCTTACGGCAGCTAAAACCCTAGCCCTGCTGCACAACAAACCCTTTATTGGCGTTCACCACCTCGAAGGCCATATCTACGCCTCCTATCTCACCAACCCCGACTTAAAACCCCCTTTCCTCTGTCTGCTCGTTTCTGGAGGTCACACCAGCGTGATCCAGGTTCACGAATGCGGCCAGTATACGACCCTGGGAAGAACCCGCGATGATGCGGCTGGAGAAGCCTTTGATAAAGTCGCCCGTTTGTTGGGACTCGGCTATCCTGGAGGCCCCATTATTGACCAATTGGCTAAAACAGGTAATCCGCAAGCTTTTTCCCTACCAGAAGGCAGAATTTCCTTACCCAAAGGAGGATATCATCCCTATGACTGTAGCTTCAGTGGGTTAAAAACGGCGGTGATGCGCCTGGTGAATCAACTCAAGGCTTCCGATCCTAATTTACCCATTGCTGACCTAGCGGCGAGTTTCCAAGAAACAGTCGCTAAAGCACTGACGAAACGGGCAGTTAAAGCTGCTCTTGACTATAATTTATCGACGATCGCCATTGGTGGAGGAGTGGCGGCAAATCGGGGATTACGCCAACTCCTCAAGAGTGCTGGAGAGGAGCATAATCTAGAGGTGCTATTTCCACCGATGAAATATTGTACTGATAATGCGGCAATGATTGCGTGTGCAGCGGCTGCCCATTGGGAAGTCGGCGATCGCTCTCCCTTAACTTTAGGGGTACAGTCGCGGATGGATTTATCTAAACTCCAAACCCTCTATACCGCTACTCGGTAGGGAATGGGAAATAGGCCATCTTCCTCAACCTTAACTCGCCATGCGATCGCCAACTTCCTCAGTCTGAATCAAGCGATCAATCTGCTCCACGACCTGATCGGTCGCTTCCAGCATTGAAAAATGCCCACAATTGGGAATTTCCACCACATTGTCAGATCCAGAGCGAAACAATTGATGAAAACTGGCTAAATGTCTCACATAGCGAGGTTCCATCACCTTATCCTCAGCTCCGGCAATAAAATAAACGGGCTGTTGCAGATGAACCACCAACTGGGGTAAACGGTGAACTTGCTCCTCTGTAGTCGAGTCTAACAAAGCGCCTAATGCAGCTTCATATTGGGCGCTGACAAAATCAACTAACCGTTGTTTTCCCCAACCTCTCGATAGAGGTTGAGACACCTGAGAGCGAGTAAAGAGCCAATCGAGCAAAGGCATATCCGCCAACCACCGAGGCCGCCTTTTTACCAATTGGGCCCCAGCAGAGCGGAATCGCTCAAACTCCTCTTTTAAGTAAATACCGCCCCCAGAATTGAGGCAAATCACCCCTTCAATGCGATCGCCCAACTGAGAAGCCGCCCATAGGCACACCGTACCCCCCAGGGAATGGCCCATCAGCCAAGCCTTCTCAATCTCCAATTGATCCAGAAGAATACCCAAATCCTTTGCATAATCGCTGGGAGTATATCCCAAAATTAGTTCACCCTCATATATCGGTGAACGAGGTCTAGTATCTGATTCACCAAAGCCACGCAAATCATAGGCCAAACATTGATAGTGCGATCGCAGTTGATCAACCAAAGGCCGCCAATAGGCCCGACTCAACAACCAGCCATGAACAAACACCAACGTTGGCTTTGCCGGTTTAGGTGCAGTTAATTCATAAGTATGGGAAACGCCAAGGATATCGATTTTTGCCATATTCCTATCCTATCTTGAACCGTGTCCTTGTGAGGCAAAAGGCAATAGGTGTTGGTTAGTTAAGGTTCTAAGCTAATTCAGATCGCCCAATAACCGCTGCTTCACACTTTCAGCAATCTTCTGACCCAGATATTCCGGAATCAAGCTTTCATTGGGCCCAAGCAAGTAGAGAATTAGGCGAGTGCGTCCCCTCCAAACCAAAAGATTGGCATTAACCACCAATAAATCCTCTTGCCAAATAGCATACATAACCTTGTAAAACAATCCTGGCTGATTATCCGCTTCAATCAGTAAGGCAGGTAGATGGAACACCGGATCGACATAAAACTCCGTATCCACCTGTTCTAATCCCGCATCTAGGTTAAACTCGACTGCCAACATTTCCTCCACTTCAAAATGGCCCGCTAAGGCCTCCTGAATGGCTCGACAGACATTTTCCGCCGTTTTCTCCAGCAGTGCCTTTCCTCCTCTAGAGACCACCAACTTGATGAACACCAGCATCGGGGCATGAATTTGACCATAGAGACTGAGGCTATGAATCGTTAATCCATAAGCGGCCAGAACCCCAAAAATGTCACTCAAGAGGAAGGACTGATTACGATAAGCAAAGTGGAGAGCGCTTTTGGCATTCTCAGACCGTACTTCAATCACAGCTTTCTGGGTTTTGTAGAGTTGATAGGCCAGCTTCAGGTTTTGCAGTTGGATGTCAGAACTGACAAACTGTTCATAAAATTGGGGGAACGCCCGGTTAAAGCGTTTGAGCAGTTCTAAGGTAGAGGATTTTAAACCCTGAGCCATAATAGAAGGAAAAGATTATGGGAGATATACTAAGCTAATATTGTTTATTTAACTTTGACTACTTCAATCACACCTGCATGGGTTTTTGGAAAAGCTTGTTTAGCAGCTCGGATACTCCGATAACAACCAGTCCAGTGAAAGCACTGGAAGATTTTGCTACGCTGGATATTAAGAGCGATTCGGGCAAAATCTCCCGTATTGTGTTTAGCACAAATCGGAACATCGACCTATATGAACTCGAAGAGCTATGTGATGCGGTGGGTTGGTCTCGCCGTCCTTTGCGGAAAGTCAAAAAAGCGATCGAACACAGCTTTCTGGTCATTTCGATGTGGGACTTACGAGGCAACCATCGTCGCTTGATTGGCTTTGCTAGAGCAACCTCGGATCATGCCTTTAATGCGACTCTCTGGGATGTCGTCGTTCATCCAACCTTCCAAGGTAAAGGTCTGGGCAAAGCCTTGATGAAACATACGATTAAGAAACTCCGCAGTGAAGATATTAGCAACATTACCTTGTTTGCTGATCCTCATGTGGTTGAATTTTACCGCAGCCTGGGTTTTCTCCAAGATCCAGAAGGCATTAAAGGGATGTTTTGGTATCCAAACTAAGAAGGGGAGGCCATAGGCACTATAGCAATAGGCAATGCAAGAACACCCGGTTTTCAACTTAGACTGAATGAATGCGGTCTGGAAAATAAATCTTCCCATTGCACTGACTCTAGCCAAACCTCACTTTTATGGGTTATAATGCAATTGTGTTTATCCGGGATGTAGCGCAGCTTGGTAGCGCGCCTGCTTTGGGAGCAGGATGTCGCAGGTTCAAATCCTGTCATCCCGATTCATCAATATCTTTGGCTTCTAGACTTTGAACCTGCAACACCCACTACCCCAAGGGAGCGCTCAACACACATTCAACACAAAATCACCATAGCACCTCCAAAAGTAAGGGGCAAGAAATAGGTTAAATGGGTTAGATAGTAATTAGAGTTTTCTATAGAATCCATAGAGAAATCCAAGGGGGTTCCCAAGCCTAAGAATATCCTCCCAATTTCAGACGCAACTGCTATCACCCGGTGAATCACCGGGTGTTCAGAGATAAGAGGGTAACCTCACCCCTCGAAACCACCCTCAATCACAGTGACACTAATCATGCATATAATGAAGTGAGAGAAGCAAAGAAATCAGTTGACCACCTAGCGAGTGATAAAGCGCACTCAAAGAGTTGGACACTTCAAGGACTTTACTTTGCCCTACCTTCTGCACTTAATTGCTCTTGAGCTGGAATCCTTATAAGGATACCAAATTCGTTTTGTGTTGTCTTGAGCTTATTCTAGGTACAGAAAAGTCCCTGAAAAATCTCAGTGAGAGTGACCAGAAGCCATTCCTACTGGTATCAATTGTCAAGCCAGGTCAGTCAACAATTGGGACGAGATTATCTGGATGTTCCCTGCTGCTGTAGCCAAAGTGTTCCCAGAAGACTCCCCACTCTCCATCCTCTCCTGGAAGAAGGGTCAAGACACCCTCATTAAATAGTTCCATGTCAAGGCTTTTGTTCTTGACTTTCATCCCCAAGTGAAGTTCTGGAGGCGAACCACTGGAGGCATTTTCCTGTTGGCGAAAAAGTCCAGAATCATCACCACTATCACCACTTTCTTGATATATAGCAAAGAAAGGGAGAGTTAGGACAATATCTTAAAAGCTTCTATGATGGCATCATAAAGGGATTCACACTGGTT
>NZ_JAGHZN010000044.1:0-42815 GCF_017746735.1 Roseofilum sp. Guam
TAAATCTACTGAATATGCTTTGATTGTCTCTTCATACCCATCAAATCTCTTCCTCAACCATTGTACCTCAATACAGCGCTTCGCGCTGTATTCATCAACACACATTCAACACATTTTTGATTTCAAGACGCTGAATGTGTGCGAGGTAAGGGTTCTAGCTGTTCAGTTAGCGTTAAGCATAGAACGGACGGTGGTTCAAATCCCGTCTTCGCCCTCTTAAAAATTTGAATTTTTCTCGGTGAGCCACTGCAAGTCGTCAAACCAGCGCTCGCTTCCCTACTTCAAATTAACTTAAAACGACTATAACACTGACCATGGGGTTTGCCGGGCTGTTTAGTTCTAAGTTTTTCCGATCCCCATTGAGAAGCGTACAAATGCTAAACTAGCACCTGCTAATGGTAGACCGGAGTTCAAATCCCTCCCTGCTTGTTAGTTTGGCCCCATAGATAATGTAAAGATTTGAGTTCACCTCGCCCTGGATATACCTTACCTGTCTTTGCGGCCGCTTCAGCGGTGGCGGCATTGAATTGTTTAAATGGGACACAAGAGATCGAAAGTGTATCTCTAGATTTAATCGATCCTGCCGAAAGGGTCAATGTCGCGATCGCCGAAGTCTCCAGAATTCGACCTGGAATGGCCTTGGGGATCAGTCATAGTGACCCGGGTGATAATCTGGATTTGACCCGTTATACTCCCGTTTGGGCGTTAGTCGAAACTTTATCCACGACAGCATCAGAATCTGAGAATCGGATTGAAATTGAAGGGGGAGAAGGAATTGGGAAACAGGTGGATCATGAAGGAAAAGCAGCCATTTATGGTTATGCTCGGCAACTACTCAATCGCAATCTTAAATCGCAATTATCCCCCAATCAAAGCATTCGCGTTACTTTAGTGCTTCCGGAAGGACGGAATTTAGCCAAACGTACCTCTCTAGAAGCCTTTGGAATAGTGGAAGGATTATCTTTATTGGGAACGACAGGTATTTCTCAACCTTTGAGTTCTCCGGAACAGTTAAGCCAATTTCGACGAATTTTACAGGAAAAAGCGCAGCAACACGATCGCCTATTTTTCTGCTTAGGTGAAAATGGTTTAGCCTTAGCTCAACAAAAGGGTATCGATCCTCAACAAATCGTCAAAACAGCCAATTGGTTAGGCCCCATGTTAGCAGAAGCGGGAGCGCAACAGGTTAAGGAGATTATTTTATGGGGCTATCATGGCAAACTCATTAAGTTAGCGGGGGGCATTTTCCATACGCACCACGATCTAGCTGATGGCCGCTTAGAAATTTTAACGGCTTATGGGGCAAAGGTGGGTCTGCCAGGAGACAAATTACACGCTCTATTGAGTGCTAAAACCGTACAAGAAGGCTTAGAGCAACTGCGTCAGTGGGAACAGGAATCAGGGGAAAATTGGGTCGAGCGAGTTTATGGGGAAATCGTGACCCAAATCGATCTCCGATCTCAGACCTATATCTATAAGCAAACCCAGCAACAGGTAACCGTTCGCTCCGTTCTCTTTGATGGCGATCGCCAGATTATTCTTCACTCATGCGAAAATATAAACATCAGAGGTTCGCTCTTGTGATACCCTAAAAAGATCAATTATTATTCACCCCTACGACGAGTGGGCACTTGCCTTCAGTTCGCCCTACGCACAACTAAAAGTCTTGTATTCCTGTTATTGATCGCATCGACCACTGCTTATGACTGTGCAAACCCAAACCTCCCTTCCTACACCTCCCATTCGCGCCTTGAATCGCCAAATGATCGTTATCCTCGATTTCGGTTCCCAATACTCTGAACTGATTGCCCGTCGAATTCGAGAAACCCAAGTTTACTCAGAAGTTCTATCCTATCGAACCTCTGTAGAACAAATTCAAAGAATTAATCCTAAAGGCATTATTCTTTCTGGTGGACCCAACTCAGTTTACGATCCGAGAGCGCCCCAGTGCGATCCCCAAATTTTCCACATGGGTATCCCTATTCTGGGTGTTTGCTATGGGATGCAATTGATGGTGCAACAATTAGGCGGTAACGTGGAAAAAGCAGAACGGGGTGAATATGGAAAGGCAGCCCTGTTTATTGACGATCCCACAGATTTATTGACCAACGTAGATAATGGCAACACCATGTGGATGAGTCATGCGGATTCCTGTTTAGCTCTGCCAGAAGGATTTGAAATTCTTGCCCATACTAATAATACGCGCTGTGCGGCGATCGCCAATCATGAGCGGAAACTCTATGGCGTACAATTTCATCCCGAAGTGGTTCACTCCATTGGTGGTATCGCCCTGATTCGCAATTTTGTCTATCATATCTGTGATGCTGAACCCACTTGGACAACAGAAGCGTTTGTGGAAGAGTCCATCCGGGAAATTCGCGCTAAAGTGGGCGATCAACGGGTATTACTCGCCCTATCCGGAGGAGTTGATTCTTCAACCTTAGCCTTTTTACTGCATAAAGCGATCGGCGATCAACTCACCTGCATGTTCATCGACCAAGGATTTATGCGAAAAGGCGAACCTGAATCCTTGATAGAAATGTTTGAAGGACAATTCCATATTCATGTGAAATATATCGAAGCCCGCGATCGCTTCATCAAAGCCATTGAAGGGGTAACCGATCCCGAAGTCAAGCGCAAACGCATCGGCCATGAATTTATCCGCGTCTTTGAAGAAGAATCCAAACGCTTAGGCCCCTTTGATTATCTAGCTCAGGGAACCCTCTACCCCGATGTAATTGAATCAGCCGATACCAACATGGACCCGAAAACCGGCGAACGGGTGGCAGTCAAAATTAAAAGCCATCACAACGTGGGAGGATTACCCAAAGACCTACAATTTAAGCTGATTGAACCCCTGAGAAAACTGTTTAAAGATGAAGTTCGCAAACTTGGACGCTCCATCGGTCTCCCAGAAGAAATTGTTCAACGTCATCCCTTCCCCGGCCCCGGTTTAGCCATTCGTATTCTAGGGGAAGTCACGGCAGACAAACTGAACATTCTCCGAGATGCAGATTTTGTTGTCCGGGATGAAATTCGCCAGCGAGGGATTTATCATGACTTTTGGCAAGCGTTTGCCGTTCTTTTACCCATCCGCAGTGTTGGAGTGATGGGAGACCAACGCACCTATGCTCATCCTGTAGTGTTGCGCTTTATTACCAGTGAAGATGGCATGACTGCGGATTGGTCAAGGGTTTCCTACGATCTCTTAGAAGCTATTTCTAATCGTATTGTGAATGAAGTGAAAGGGGTAAATCGGGTGGTTTATGATATTACCTCCAAACCTCCTGGAACGATTGAATGGGAATAAAATCTAGCCCTTTGGCGAGTCAGAGGGAATACAATAGACCTCTTGCATCAGTGAGTAAAAAATAAATAGGAATGGAGTAATCCTGTATTTTTATCCCTATTGCCTATTGTCTCTTCCCTCTTCCTTTGACACTTGCTGATCCTCCCCTCTTTTACCTCTAATCCGATGGGCAGATGATGGGGATCTATCGCTCTGAACCTGTGGAAAAACATGAGTCAACTGTGGAAAAATAGATCGGAGTAAAACATAAGTTAGTACACCGATCTATCTTGAAACCTTGTTATCATAAACTATTCCCTATTCCCTATTTCCTCTTCCCTAGGGTGTATCGCTCTAGGTGATTCTGTGGAAAACCTAAAGTAATTCTCAAGGATTCGCTTATGGTTGAAACGTAATTTGGTTGGAGTGATAATCGGGAGGTTCTACATGAATGAGAACCCGAACGGGGTGATATTTTTCCTGTAAATGGGCTTCTACTGCTTCGGTAATTTCGTGGGAAGTTGCCACATCGATCGCATCGACAATCAGATGCATTTCAATAAAGACTTGCCGGCCGACAATGCCCCGTGAGGCAATATCATGACAGTTTAGCACACCTGGAACTTCCATGACGGTATCATGAATAGCTTCGGGGGCGATCGCCATTTCATCCACTAACCAGGGTAAATTATCCTTGAGAACTTCCCAACCACTATAAAATACCAATAGAGCCACGGGAAACGCTAATAGCACATCTAAAAGGGGATAGCCTAAAACCACTCCCAATAATCCCCCCAAAACCATAATCGTCACCCAAACATCACTCATGGTATGTTTGGCATCCGCAACTAAAATACCACTGCCAATCCGTTGACCGACGGCTCGTTCATAAAAGGCGACAAAAATATTAATCCCCAAAACAATCAGTAATATCCATAAATCTTCAAATTCAATCGTCAGAGGATCGCCTTGAGAAGTGAGACGCTCGAGGGAACTTGAGACAATTTCAAAACAAGCAAACCCTAAAAACGCGGCAATTCCCAAAGCGCCAATAGCATCAAATTTCTGATGTCCATAGGGATGTTCGCGATCGGGTTTGGGTGAGGCGAAGTGATTGGCAACTAATCCTAGGATATTATTGGCACTATCGGTGACACTATGAAGGGCATCGGCTAATAAGCTGAGTGAGCCAGTTTTCCAGCCCACGAGGACTTTAATCAATAACGCCAGTACATTGAGTCCTAACGTAATGAACAACACTTGACGGACTTTAGAACGAATATCTGTAACCATTATCTTCTAGGATAGACAATAGTCTAATCCGGTTTATAGACGTATGACCCAACTAACTCTCAACTTTGCCCAAGGTTCTGTATCTTTTAATTTTACTCCCGAAGCTGCCCAAAACCTGAAAGCAGAAATTAATCAATTGATGGATCGGCTCAAAACTTTAGCGGCACAGCCAGTGACTCCAGGACGGAAACAGCCTCAAGCACCGATGGAATATCACCATAATGGGGACGTTTTCCTAGAGATATTTTGTAATCCTAATATTTATGCAAGTCCTTTTGCAGCAAAGGTTTTGGTGACTCTGAAAAGCGATCGCCTGCGCCTGAGTACCGAAGCAGAACTGACCCGTGTGATTGAAGACCTCAATGTCTATTTGGGATAGAGCGCTTGGTGCAGTAGAAGGGGAATCGGTAATCGGTAATGGGAAAACTATTTTTAAGGATTTTAGATGAATTGGCAATTTTTTACGTCACCCCTTAACAGTTTAGTATAATAAGTCCTGAAGAACCGTCCTGGCGGGGATGGGTAATGAGCAATTCTGATATTTGATATAATAATAGGTTGGTCTCTCCTATCCTCAAAACTCATTACCCATTACTCACCCCTTCCATGAAATCAATCCAAACATTTCTGATTCTCAGTATAACAGCCTTCTTTAGTGTACTGATTTTTTCTGCTTGTAGTCCAACCCGCACTTCAACTACTTTAATTATGGGAACTTCTGCCGATTATCCTCCCTATGAATTTAAAGATAGTACAGGAGGAGAAGAACGGATTATTGGTTTTGATGTAGACATTGCCCAATATTTAGCCGAGTCTCTTAATTTTGAGCTGAAAATTGAGGATATGAACTTCGATCGCCTCATTCCTGCCTTAGAAAATAATGAAGTAGATTTTGTAATGGCAGGGATGTCTCCTACACGGGAGCGCCAAGCCAAGGTGGAGTTTACGGATCTCTATTATCAAGCTTCCAGTATTATTCTCATGCCTAGAGGGGCAAATATCAACTTCAAAGAGGACGCAAAAGACAAGCGGGTGGGGGTACAAGGGGGATCGATTCAGGCAGATGCAGCTAAAAAGATTACCGGGATTGAGTTAGTCGAGTTCGACAAAATTGGCGAAATTATCCAAGAGGTGAAAGCAAAAACCCTAGATGCAGCGATTATCGAGTCCACGGTAGCAGAGCGTTATGCTTCCGCGAACCCAGATTTAGATTTTACCCAACCCTTTGACACCGAATCGAGTGGATCGGCGATCGCCCTCCCTAAAGGTTCTGCCTATACCGAATCCTTTAATCAAGTTTTAACCGAAATGAAAGAGACTGGAAAAATAAAAGAACTGATCCAGAAATGGTTCAGCTAATTCAACCCCATTCACTTTACAGCACTATTCTGGCTCAAAACTCATTACTCATTACTCATTCCAACGTCTGGGAGGGAACTTGATATCCTTTTTTTCCCATGCTTAAACGTCTCAAAACTTGGACTGCTCTCCTGCCTCGTAAACTGTCTTTAAGGGTTGTTTTAATTGTGCCCTTTGTGCTGCAAGTGTCCTTAGCTGTTAGTTTAACCGGTTGGCTCTCCCTCCGGAATGGACAAAAAGCAATTAATCAAGTCACAACCCAACTCCGTCAGGAAATCACTGCTCGCATTGAGCAGGAACTTGCTAATTATATTCATGATTTATATTTAGTCAATCAAATTAATCAGGATGTTGTAAACCTCAACTTACTCAACCTCCAAGATTATCAGCAACTACAAGCCTA
This sequence comes from Roseofilum sp. Guam, assembly GCF_017746735.1. Taxonomy (NCBI): domain Bacteria; kingdom Bacillati; phylum Cyanobacteriota; class Cyanophyceae; order Desertifilales; family Desertifilaceae; genus Roseofilum; species Roseofilum sp. Guam. The sequence continues at coordinate 6,345 of NZ_JAGHZN010000044.1, forward strand.
TTTTGGTAAGCAATTACAAGCGTTTGAATCAATTAGCGCGATAAAGTTTAGTAGCGAGCAGGGAGAATTTTTAGGCTTAGAGCGATCGCCGGATGGATATGTGCTATCCTTAGCCAATCCAGACACAGAGCAAACCCTAGAAACCTATCAATTAAATGGCGATCGAGAACGGGGACAGCTCTTGTCCTCCACCCCAGACTACGATAGCCGCCTAGAAGTGTGGTACGAGAATGCTATTCAAGCCGGAAAAGCGACTTGGGGAGGCATTTACACCCACCTCGGTTCAGAAACCTTAGCCACCACTGTCAATCAACCCGTTTATACCGAAATCGGCCAACTCTTAGGTGTTTTCGGTGCGGAATTTCGCCTCTCAGAAGTAAGTGATTTTTTAGGAACCTTAGATATTAGTCCAGGGGCAGAAGCCTTTATTTTAGAGCGTTCCGGCTTATTAGTTGCCAGTTCCACCCTAGATCGCCCCTTTCTCGTCACCTATGGCACAACCCTCAGAATTCAAGCCACCAATACCAGCGATCGCCTCATTCAATCCTCTGCCCAATATCTGCAAGAAGAATTTGACACTTTAGAAAACGTGGAAACCACGGAAAATTCAGCGTTTTTGCTCGAAGGAGAGCGGCAATTTTTACAAGTCACCCCCTTTCAGAATGCCCAAGGCATCGATTGGATCATTGTGGTGGTGGTTCCAGAAGCCGATTTTATGGAGCAAATCAACGCTAATACGTGGATTACCATACAATTGTGTGCGATCGCCCTCTTCGTGTCCATTTTACTCGGCTTAAGAACATCCCGTTGGATTAGCCAATCCTTACATCAGCTTATTCAAGCCACTGAAGCGATCGCCAAAGGCAACCTCAATCAACACTTACCCCACTTCTATCTGCGCGAATTAGAAACCTTGCGCCGTTCCTTTAACCAAATGTCCCAACAACTGCGTCATTCTTTCCAAGCCTTAGAAACCGCCAACCAAACCTTAGAAGAACGGGTTGAAAAACGCACCGAAGCCCTCAAATTCGCCAAAGAAAAAACCGAGCAAGCCCTACAAGAACTCAAACAAACACAATCCCAACTCATTCAAACGGAAAAAATGTCCAGTTTAGGTCAAATTGTTGCCGGAGTCGCCCACGAAATCAATAATCCCATCAGTTTTATTTACAGCAACTTACCCCATGCCAAAGAATATCTAGAAGGATTGATTGAGTTGATTGAACTCTATCAAAAACACCATCCGGAATCCGCCAATGAAATCCATCAAAAAACACAAGAAATAGATCTAGATTTTATTGTTGAAGATTTTCAAAACCTAATGATCTCTATGCAGAGTGGAGCCGATCGCATTCAGAAAATCGTGTTAGGATTGCGTAGCTTTTCCCGCTTGGATGAATCCGATCAAAAATGGGTGAACATCCAAGATGGATTAGAGAACAGCTTAATGATTTTGCAAGCGAATTTACAATCGATTCAAGTTATTGAAAACTATACCAGAGTATCCAATGTTTTTTGTTACCCTGGCGAAATCAATCAAGTCTTTTTTCAGATCCTAGAAAATGCCATAGATGCCCTATCTGAACCCGATATTATCGATCCCACCCTATGGATTGAAACCCAAGACCTCTCAGAAGATCGGGTGCAAATTCGCATTTCTGATAACGGCCCAGGAATTAGTGAATCGGTCATATCTTCTATTTTTGATCCCTTTTTTACCACCCAACCCGTGGGCCGAGGAACCGGGTTAGGTCTCTCTATTAGCTATCAAATTATTGTCGAGAAACATAAGGGGGAACTCCTTTGCAACTCTACCCCTGGAAAAGGGGCAGAATTTTTGATAAGATTACCGATAAAATTGGGTTATACTTAACCAAAATATAGTCAGAGTTTTTGAGAGTTTTATTTTTTCTTTTTTTAACGCCACTTGACTCAGGGCTTGTTGAGTGTATACCAATAAGTTACGACCTTTTTGGGTGTTTTTATATTGGGGAATTTTCGGCTTTCCTAAAAACTTCTCCTTGTTGACTTTGTCGGCTTGATTGGAGGCAAAAAAGGATTGCCAGTTTTTGTCTAATCCTCGTAACACCTGTTGAGAGACTTTGGCAGGTAAAGCGCGATATTGTTCCGTCTTTTGCATGAATTTATCCATGCGGTTATAGTTCAAATAACCGTGACCATAGATAAAGTTTTGACGGATTAGATAATTAGCCGCATTGTAGAGGTTTTTGGAATGCCATGATAACTCATCTATCTCATTCCAAAACCGATGACTATGAGTGATAATATGTCTTTCGGCTAATTTCACGAGATCTCCTTTAATTCGGCAATGATTTTTTCCCTTTTCCGTTTCGAGCGTCTTAATCCATAAAGACGAGAACAGAATGAAGTAATGATAGCAATTAAATCTTCCATCAATTCATCTTGTTTATCCTCGCTATGATTGACAATCTCAACAGTTTTTCCCATCTCTTCTAACAGGATCTCAAGGTTATCTTTATTTTCTGCACTAGAGACTCTGGCATAAATACAGGCAATTCTCTCGGTTTTTTTCTTCCCTTCTTCGGTAATGATAATTGTCCCCGAAGGCAGTTGATAGCCCGTTATATCAAATCCTTAAATGTTTGCTACAATCTCTCCTTGAGGGGCAAGGGGCTTAAGCCCCTTGTTAAGTGCATGTTTATAGCGAAATGATATTAGATGACCTTTTTGCCACCATCTCCACGCCGTTTGATAACTCACCCCGGCTTTTTTAGTATAGTCTGAGAGTTTCATGGTTATATATTAAGGGGTCACTACGTGACCCCCAGCATTCATGTTACAGTAATATACCACAAATTGTCGTGCGGAATGTGGGCTATTAACTTTGTCCAGGAATCGTAACATCGATCGCCGTCACCCCACCATCCTCACTTAATGCACTCAAGGGTGGATCGATCTGGTCTTGATTTCCCACCACCAACGTCACTATCTCTTCAGGTTGCAGGTATTCCTGTGCTACCCGCTGCACATCCTCAATTGTGGTGGCTTCCACACCTCGTTGATATTGGAAGATAAAATCTTCAGGATAACCATAATAGGTATAGCGCATCAGGCGGGAAAGGGTTTGAGAGGGTTGTTGGAAATTAAACACAAAGGAATTGAGGACTCCATCTTTAGCTGCGGCTAATTCTTGGGCAGTAATGGGCTTTTGGATAATGCGATCGAACTCTTGACGCAACGCTTGAATAAACGGAACGGTTGCTTCTGAACGAGTTGAACCCCCAGCAATAAATATCCCTGGATAGTCATAGCGGGCACTCCAAACCCCATAAACCGAATACGCTAACCCTTGACGCGATCTCACCTCATTAAACAAGCGACCCCCTAACCCATTTAACACCTCATTCATCACTGACAAGGCAAAGAAGTCAGGACTATCCAACTGTCCACCTAAATGGCCCATCAACACATTACTCTGAGTCAGTTGCGGTTGATTGACCAGAAAAATCTCCCCGGCTTGGCTCTGGGAAACTTGTGGCAGGGGAGGATGCTTAAAATTCGGATTCGGTTGCCAATCTCTAAATGTCGCTTCTAATTTTTGTCGCATTTGGGCTGGGTCAAAATCCCCCACTAAACCCAGCATCATATTATTGGGGACAAAATACTGTTGATAAAAGTCAATCAGATCTTGGCGATCGATCGCCTCTAACGTCTCATATTCCACTGTCCGCGCATAGGGACTTTCGGCTCCATAAATGAGCTTCTGAAATTCTCGACTGGCGATATCATCGGGGCTATCATTGCGACGGGCTATACTGCCTTCAAGTTGAGTTTTCGCTAACTGCAATTGCTGCTCATTAAAAGCCGGTTGGCGCAATACTTGGGCAAAGAGTCTTAACACCTCATCGGTATCGGGCGTTAAAGCACTAAACTGAGCCGTAGCGGCTGAAGTTCCAATCGAAGTTTCAATCGAAGCGGCTCGATCTTCGAGCGATCGGTTAAGTTCATCTGGGGTATAGGTTTGGGTTCCACCGCTACGCATCACTACGCCTACTAACCCAGCTAACCCAACTTTTTCCTTGGGTTCCAGGCGATCGCCCGTATTAAACATCGCTCTTCCTGTTACCAAAGGTAAATCCCGGTCTGCCATCAAAAAGACCTGAATCCCATTGTCCATCGTAAACTGTGTATACTCTGGAATGGTCACCTCTGGAAGGGGGGGAAAGGTTAACTCATTGTAGGGTTTCGCCTGAGCTGCAACTGCCGATTCATGCCATTGAACCGTTAAAGTTAAACTTAGCACCATTAAAGCCAGCCACAGTCCCCGAACCATCTTTTTTATCACTCGTCGTACTTGCATCATTTTTTTGGGTAATGGGTAATAGGTAATCGGTTACCTAACGGTTAATTACTCGCGGTTAACAATCGCCCAATAGTGAGATTTTCTGGGGTAAATGTCGCTTGTGCGACTCGCTGAATATCTTGAGGCCTCACCGCTTCAATGGCTTCAACTTCCTGAAATAAATTGCGCCACGATCCGGTTGTTGCTTCATATTTTGCTAATAAACTCGCTAAACCCGAATTAGAATCTAGCGTGCCTAATAAACTGGCTTTGGCTTGAGTTTTCACCCGATTTAATTCAGTTTCACTCACCGGTTCGGTTTTCAGCCGTTCAATTTCGACTTGTAAAGCTTCCGCCACTTCATCGACTGTATGCCCTGGAGCCGTTAGGCTGTAAAACAGCATTAAATTGGGGTATTTGTCGCCCGGAAATCCACTAAAGCCCGCCGCAGATAGGGCGACTTGTTTCTCTTCTACTAAGGACTTATACAAGCGAGCCGTCCGGCCATTACTGAGAATGGCTCCCATCAGATCGTACACTGCATGATCTCGATCGTTGCCGGCCGGACGGTGATAGCCCTCTAAATACATCGGTTGGGTCGGCAGTTCTAGGGTCACTTCGCGGGTTTCGGTTTGTTTGGGTTCCACCGGTATCTTGACTTTGGGAGTGGGGCGAGCTGGAAAGCGACCAAAATAGGTTTGGGCTAGTTTTTTAATTTCATCGATGTTGACATCACCTACGATCGCTACAATCAGATTATTGGGCACATAATAGGTCTCGAAGAAATCTTTCACATCTTGCCGGGTGAGATTGCGTAAGTCTTCCTCATAGCCAATCACGGGTTGACGATAGGGATGGACTTTGAATGCTGTATCTTGAAAGGCTTCAATCATTTTCCCAATTGGAGAATTATCACTACGCATCCGTCGCTCTTCCAGAATCACCTCTTTTTCCTGGTAAAATTCCCGAAACACCGGGTCTAGGAATCGTTCTGACTCTAGGGACATCCACAATTCTAGTTTATTGGAGGGCAAGCTAAAAAAGTAGCGGGTCGCATCCGTGGAAGTCGTGGCGTTTAGTCCCACACCCCCAAACTGTTCCACGATTTGACCAAATTCATTTTGTTTGATGTACTCGGAGGCTTGTTGATTAATTTGATCGAATTTAGCTTGTAGTTCTTGAGCTTCTTCTGTATTTCCATTGGCTTGAGCGGCTTGAATTTGATCGAAGAGGCGATCGAGTTCATCCATCAAGGGTTTTTCCGCTGCATAGTCTGTTGTTCCGATCGCCGTAGTTCCCTTGAAAGCGAGGTGTTCTAAGTAATGGGCAACACCGGTTTTACTGACCGGTTCATTGGCTCCCCCAACATCGGCATAGAGCATGAATGATATCACGGGTGCTTGATGGCGCTCGAGGACAATAAACCGGAGACCGTTATCGAGCCTGAACGTTTTAACTTGTTTTTCGACGTTATCTAAATAGGGTTGAATCGAAAACTCGCTCGGATCTTGAATTAAGGCGATCGCCGGTTCTACCCCCAGCACATAAACGCCAACCAGGATACTCAAGAGAAAAGCTACTAATTTTTTGAGATTCAAGGGCAGTAACCGCCCTCTATCGGTCAACTGAACTCTGTTCATAAGGAATAGGATGACAAGTATACCTAATTTTTAATGGTATCGAAATTAAGACTTCACTTTACCAAAGCGGCGATCGCGCTTTTGAAACTCCCAGAGCGCCCGATGCATCTCAGCTCGGTCAAAATCCGGCCACAGGATATCCGTAATATAAATTTCCGCATAGGCCAACTGCCACAACAGAAAATTACTAATTCGCATTTCCCCACTGGTGCGAATCAACAGATCCGGATCGCCCACATTCACCGTATACAAATGACGTTCAAACAAGGCTTGATCGATATCTTCCGGATTTAAATCTCCCTGTTTCACCTGTGCTGCTAGAGCTTGACAGACTTGTAAAATCTCCTGCCGTCCTCCATAGTTCGTCGCCACTGTAAACCGCATCCCTTCATTCTGAGAAGTTGTCCCCATGGATTTTTGAATTTGTTTTTGCACAGAATTGGGTAAATCTTGTAGACCTCCCACCAACTCTAAGCGAATTTTTCTGTCCATCATTTCTGGTAATTCCCGTTGGAGGAACTGTTCTAGCAAGGTCATAATTACACTGACCTCTTGGGGAGGACGCTTCCAATTTTCAGTGGAAAAGGAATAAACGGTTAGGGCTTGGATACCCCAATCATCACAACAGCGTACTAACTCCCGTACCGTATCTACTCCACGAGTGTGTCCCATAATTCTAGGGAGTCCTCGCTGTTGGGCCCAGCGACCATTACCATCCATAATTACTGCAACATGACGAGGAAGCTTTTGGGGATCGAGGTCACTAGGGAGAGTCTTCAGAGTATGGTCAATAATTTGCTTTGCAGTCATTTTTTCTTTTGAGAATCAGAAGAAGGTAAACGGAGTAGGCGTGCAACCATCGCTGCACCTTGAGTATTGAGCTGGCGACCCAAATTTCGCAAATCGGGGGCAACGGCCTCCCGTTCTACTGATTGAGAGAATTTGGCTTCTAAGAGTTCCTTTAGTTTACTGCTGGTTAAGGGACGATTCAGGAGACCCTTTTCCGCCAGAGAGATAGAACCGGTTTCTTCAGAAACGACAACACACAGACAGTTTTCCACGCGGTCAGTAATGCCCATGGCTGCTCGGTGACGAGTCCCCAGCTTACGGGAGGCGGTGCGATCGGATAGGGGTAAAATGACTCCAGCCGCAATAATACGAGACATGCGAATCCAAACCGCTCCATCATGTAACAGGGTACTGGTTTGGAAAATAGTTTGTAACAACTCCTTGGAAACTTCTGCATTTAACCTTACCCCAGGAACAGAAAAATCGCGCTCATCAATGGGCCCAGTCGTTTCTAAAATCAGCAGTGCCCCCGTCCGGTTTTGAGACAGGTCTTTAACGGCATCGACAATTTCATCAATCACACTCTCTGCTTTGGGGGGAGGCTCAGATGGGGGAAGGAACAAACCAATGACTTGTCCTTGGCCCAATTGTTCCAGCAACCGACGAAACTCGGACTGCAAAATTACAGCCATAGCGACGGCAGAACCAATGACTAATTTGTTTAACACAAAGCTCAGTAAGGTTAAGTTCACAACAGAACTGATGGCGGTGGCCAGCATTAGAATAATGAATCCTCGCACCATCCACAAAGTTCGACGTTCACCAATAATCATCAAGACCATGTAGGTCAACATCAAAACAGAGATGAAGTCAACCGTATGCAGCAGGTTTTTGTGAGTATCAGTTAAGTTGGATAACCATTGTGTTAAAAGATCTCCCATAGCTAGGGAATAGGGAATAGGGAATAGGCTGTGGGCAAGAGGCAAGAGGCAAGAGGGAGTGGGCAGTGGCAAAACTGGGTTTTATCCTGCCCTTAAACATCCCTAAGCAGGTACTGCACGCTTCCTACCTTGGACACTTCAGAGGGTATTCAGGTGACGATCGCTACCTGAAGCTAGGGACAGACTCAATCTGACCCCAGTTTCGAGTCTCCTGTGATTGCTAAGAAATGGATTTGAGGCGATCGGGAAGACGATCGCAGCTTACCAAGTCTTGATAGGTTTCCCGCTCAATAATCACTTGACCTTGACCCTCTCCGACTAAGACAGCGGCTGGTCGGGTAACGCGGTTATAGTTGGAAGCCATACTATAGTTGTATGCTCCCGTGGCTAAAATGGCGAGGATATCCCCAGATTGCAAGGGGGGAAGTTGGGCTTGTTGGATTAGAATATCGCCAGATTCGCAATGTTTACCAGCAACAGTTACAGTTTCCGTACAGGGTTGGGCCATGCGATCGACAGCTACAGGACGATAGAGGGCTTGATAGGTGATCGGGCGAGCATTGTCGGACATGCCTCCATCTACAGCGATATAGGTTCGCATGTCAGGAATGGCTTTACGGGAGCCGACGGTGTAGGCAGTGATACAGGATGAACCGACTAAGGAACGTCCAGGTTCACAGATGAGGTGCGGGGGAGTAATTTGGGCGTTTTTGCAGGCTGCTACCATCGCGGTACAAACTTGTTTCACCCAAGCGTCAATGGAGGGGGGATCGTCGTCTTCGGTATAGCGAATTCCTAAACCGCCGCCTACATTGAGGACGGAGGGAGATAAGCCAATTTCTTTAGCTTTTAGGAACCATTGCACCATCACCCCAGGGAGATCTTTATGGGGTTCAAGTTCAAAAATTTGGGAGCCGATATGGGCGTGGAATCCTTGGAAATTTAGGCTCGGTTGTTGGGCAATCTCTTGGAGAACCGCTTCAATTTGATTGGGATCGAAGCCAAATTTACTGTCAATATGTCCCGTGCGAATATATTCATGGGTGTGACATTCGATGCCAGGCGTAATCCGAATTAGGATCGGAACGGTTTTTTCTTGAGCGCCACTGAGCTGTGCCAAGGACTCTAATTCTAACCAGTTATCGACAACTATATGAGAGCCAACTTCTAAAGCTTCGGCGAGTTCGGTAGCGGATTTATTATTGCCATGGAAGTAAATCCGATCGGCTGCAACTCCTGCTTGTAGGGCAGTGTAGAGTTCTCCACCCGAAGCGACATCAATGCCCAACCCTTCTGAGCCAGCGATCGCACAAATAGCTAAACAATTCCATGCTTTCGAGGCATACAGAACCGTTGCTTCTCCGGGATAGTAGCGCTTAAGGGCTTCTCGGTATTGGCGACAGGCAGCACGTAAGCTCTCTTCATCAAGGATATAGAGGGGAGAGCCATAGATTTTTACTAATTCAGAAACAGCGACACCACCAATGGTTAATTGATCGTCACTGTTGACTTTAGCGGTAAGAGGAAGTAACTGTTGATTCGGCGAGCGATCGCTGACTGGATCTGCTCCAGAGGAAAGATAATCTGTGCCACGGGGTGAGGTAATGCGGGAGGGTGTGGATACCATAATCTCAGGAAGAGGGTTCGTTATTCATTATTAATTCGTTCTATACTCTATTGTCCATGGTGAACTGCAATTCACCAAGAGTTAAAATCATTCCCTTGTAAGATCTCCCTATCTCCCTATCTTCCCATCCCTATGAACCCATCCGTTTCTGTGCCTGTTGTTCTCCATGCGATCGCCCCAGAACACCTAGACGCTGTGCTTACCCTCGATCGCCTCTGTTTTGGACAGTTATGGAGTTTAGACGCTTACCAAAGGGAACTTGAGAGTCCAAATAGTGAGTTATTGGGACTCTCTTTGGGTGAGGAGTTGGTTGGATTGGGGTGCTATTGGGCGATCGTCGAAGAAGCTCATTTGACTATTTTAGCCATTCATCCCCAGTATCAAAATCAAGGCTTAGGGCAATTTCTACTGTGTGCTTTATTGGAGTCTGCTCGACAAAGGGGTTTAGAGAGAGCCACCCTAGAAGTAAAAGCCTCGAACCAGCGCGCCCTAGGACTGTATCAAAAACTCGGCTTTCTCACCGCTGGACGCAGACGCAATTATTATCAAGAAACTGGTGAAGATGCCCTAGTTTTATGGCTCAATGGTTTACAATCTCCCCAGTTTCCAGAACAGTTAAGCCAGTGGCAACAGCAAGCCGAATCTAAATAGTTCAGGACACCTGTATTAAGTATCGATCCTTGAAAGGCAAGTTGCTTTGAGCTAATTGTTAAGTGCAATATCTTGTATGACTAGGATGAAGTAGAATTGGAGGGGATCGCCAGTATTACCTCTCTTTCGTCACCTTCGGAGGTGGCGATCGCCGATTAGGTAGGAGTTATAGAATTCAATCAAGACAAGGGTTTTACCAGAGTGACAGAACAGGGAGCGCGATGGTTTCATCGGTCCTGCCTTTCGAGAAGTCTTGGTGAATCTCAATCCATAATATCAAGGAAAAAAACTCCAGAAATGGCGAAAACCATTGCCCAATATCTTACCCAGATTCTCACAGAAAGCAAACAAAATCCTGAACAGATTGCAAATTATATTTCTGCCTTTTACCAGAAACCCAGAAATGAAGAATTATACGAATGATTGGGAGAAATTCATTCTGGCTTACAAGATTATGATACTCCTTCCAGAAATAGTATTACACTACTAGAAGTCCTACCTTAAGAAGCATCACCCATTACCCAAAATGGTTACTTCAACAGACTTTCGCGGTTTACTCAATCAACGTTTTGCCCACAACTTTTTCCCCATTCCCGCAACCAGTCGTTGGGATGTGGGACTGATGCCCCCTGACTTTCAACTCCCCAATATCACCCATGGGGAAACGGTGCGGCTTTCAGACTACCGCGAGCAAAAACCGGTGATTCTGGCTTTTACCCGCATTTTCACGGAAAAACAATACTGCCCCCTTTGCTTTCCTCACATTAAACAACTCAACGAACAGTATGAAGCCTTTACGGAGCGTGGAGCAGAAGTACTATTAATTACCAGCACTGATACAGAACAGAGCAAAATCGTAGTTCAAGATTTGGCCCTAAAAATGCCCCTACTTTCCGATCCTGACTGTACCACCTTCCGCGCCTACGCCGTCGGTCAAGCTTTAGGCGCACCCCTGCCCGCCCAATTTATCCTGGATAACCGGGGAATTTTGCGCTACAAGCATCTTTTCTCCTTCCTTCACCCCAACGCAGATATTCAGACGTTACTTGCCACTTTAGATGACCTGTAGCACTACACGCTAGGGAATAGGGAATAGGGAATAGGGAATAGGAATAACCCAGATGTCCTTATTCCCTATTGTCGTTTTCCTCGCCCGTGCGAAGTGCTATCTCTGGGAAATGTAGAAGTTACTGTAATTCCATTCTCGAAACTCTTTGATAATCTTGTAATTGATTCGCTCCAGGAAGTTTAAAAATCCTGGTCTATTCCTTCTGGTGACTTCAATCAGTGCATCGGGTTGAAATTGCCGAAATTGCCCCTCAGCACCCTCTAAAGCTTCAAGCTCTAATCCTTGCACATCCATTTTAATGAAATCTACAGGAGTAGCGATCAGCCGATCAAGAGGTAAAAATTCTACCGTTCCCTTGGGATCTTCCTTGAGTTCTGTTAAACAAAGATCTCCAGTAGGATGATTAGCGAGTTGGGCATGACCGGCGTTTTTCCCGACAGCATAACCTAATTTAGATAAGTCTACATTAGTAACTTGATTCAGGGCAATATTGGTTTTCAGTGCTGCAATACTATCCGGTTGAAATTCAATCGGAATTACCCGTTCTGCCCCTAAAATTTTGGTAAAATAGACCAAGTGGTTGCCCACATTCGCACCCACATCAACAATCACCGATCGCCGTGTCAGCGTCTCGTTGATAAAATCGAGTTCCGGCTGTTCATAGAACTGGCGATCGTTCACCTGAGTTAATTCTACATCGAAATTTTTACCCGTAACCTGAAATTGAATCACCTGATTGTGGGACTTAAACTGAACTTGAGGCGGCTTGGAACAGACAAGATTGACCCAATTGAGCCATCGCGTAGCTTTACGAAGATTAGGGGCAAGACTTAGAGCCTCTTGCAGATAAGATTGAGCGACTTCCCAATTTCCTTGTTTCGCTGAAGTAATGCCTAAATCTTGGATATAATTCGGATCTTGAGGAGAGAGCGCGATCGCCTGTTCAAACCCCTTCATCGCCTCAGCATAATGCCCCATCTGATGATAAATACCACCCAACAAAGCATAGAGTGCAGGTCGGTCAGGATATTGTTCGATTGCCGCCTCCAAAAGCGCGATCGCCACTTCCAGCCATTCTTCCTGACGCAGAAAAGCAATCAACTCCATAAAAGCCGGCACACTCAGGGAAACCTGATGCAGTGCTTGCTCATACAAAGGGCGATCGCTCTGAAAACTTCCCTGAGCAACCAATGCCGCCTGAAGATGTTGGCATAAATTCTCATCCATCGGCTGAAACAACAACCCATGGCTATAATGACGCACCGCATCCGCTAACCGTCCTTGTTGCTCGTAGACCAAAGCCAAATTGTAATGAGCAATCACATGATTAGGCTTTTGTTGCAACGCCCGCTCATATAACCGAGATGCCTGCTCATATTCACCCTGTTTCTTATACAAAACCCCTAAATTCACCAGGGTACTCATATGTTGAGGATCAAGTTCTAAAACCCGCTCATATCCAAGACGAGCGGCTTCCCAATTCCCCTCTCGCTGGTACTGATAGGCTTGTTGAAATTCCTGATTAAGATTAACCATACTGAAACCCATAACACATCCCGTTCTCAAAATCGCCAGAGAGAACAACCTTTCCGCTAAAATTGTAAGCTATGACCTATTGCTCTAGAGACACATTCAAAACACAGGTATAGCAGAACGAGGAAATTGGCTCGGCCTCACCTCCAGCCAACTCCACCCCCCATTCAGTGAGAGAGCGCGGGTGCATCACTTAGTCGATGAATGATATATCTGGGAACCTCGGTTAATGTAAACTATCGCAAAACCGATTAAACAGTCCATTACGGCACAGGCGATCGGATAGCCTATAAACCATGAATCAGGGATCTAAGCCAAAACAATCTTCTCAAGACGACTCAGCTTCCTCGGAAGACATAAAAAAAACTGGGGAAAAAGATGCACGAATCGAACCTGAATGGCGCAAGTTCCTCATCTTAGCCCGTCTTCAGACAACTATTTGGATTACCCTAGGTGGAGTTTTCGCCATAGCCTTGTTTGAAGCGATCCTCTATGGTGAGCAATTTGCCAGTGAACTCCTCAGCGCTCGCATTACTACCCTATTTGCCCTAGTCGGTTGTTGGGGATTACAAAAAACCCAATTTGGTCGTCGCCATCCTAGCTTACTATTCCTCGGATTATCCTGGTCGGTGACCCTATTACCTCAAGTTCTGGGAACAGCCGCCGGAGTGTGTGAATTTAAACCAGAACTGTGGTTGGTCATGTTCGTTATGCAAGCGACTGCCATACCCGTCTCTTGGCCCATTCATATCATTGCTCAAGGGGTAGTTATTGCTTATTTTTGCGTGAATCACTGGATTTTTGGCTTTCCCCCCAGCGAATTATCCCAGACCATCACTGTGGAATCTTTTCTCTTTTTGGCCATGATTCTCCTGGTCTGTTATTTTATTATTTATCAGTATGAACAACTCTCTTATGTAGAATGGACTACTCGAAAAGAATTAGAATCTGTCAACAAAAAAGTTAAAAATCTTACTCTTTTCGATCGCCTCACCCAACTCCCAAACCGTCGCCGCTTTAACGAATTTATCGAGCAAGAATGGCGACGGATGAAACGAGATTTGAAACCCCTATCCCTAATTGTCTGTCGCGTTGATTATTTTAAGCCTTATGTCTATAGCTACGGCTCCCAAACGAGCAACGAATGTTTAAAAAGCATTGCGGATGCCATTCGCTCTGTGGTGAAACGACCAGCAGATATGGTTGCTCGTTATCGGGGAGAAATGTTTGCGATTTTATTACCCCAAACTAACGTTGAAGGAGCCATGCAAGTGGCCACCTATATCCATTCAGAAATCAGTAGCCTCAAATTAGTCCATCCCAACTCCCCCATTAGTCCCTATATCACTGTTAGCTTAGGGGTAAGTAGTGTCGTCCCTCGTAATGATGATTCTGAAGTTACCTTAATTGTTACGGCTGGAGAAGCTTTAGCCGAAGCTCAGGCCCTGGGAGGAGATAACATTATTGTCAAAACCCCCCAGGGATTAAGGTTGGAGAATAGCACTGACTTAGATAACTATACCTCTGGCCCTTTTGATCCTAATTCTCAGTAGAATTAGGTTAGGGGATGAGGGATGGGAAGACGCGGGGACACTCCAGACACGGAGATAGACTAACCCCATAATGGTTAATTGTTAATGGCATTCAGCAGCACTAAGCCCCTAGTTTTCCCAGAAACCGAATCTACGGTGCGGGTGGAATTCCAGAGATCTTCGGCCGTTACCCAAACGGGAGGATACTTATAGCGGGCAACGTCGAGGATCAAGAAGCGATCGCTCTGCCGATGATAGGCGGCTACTGGAGAAATATGGCCCCCTCGCTCCTGTTCAATAGACTTTCGCAGATAATTGACCAACACAAAATTATCAGGCTGCTGCAAATTTTCTACCATTAACTGGCGAAATTCCTGCAAACTCAGATCGCCCCCGTGATAAACCTGAGTTTTTAGGGGATAACGAGCTAAAAATGCACCTAACTCTTCTAGAGTCATACCTTGTTTAGCGATCGTTTCTCTGGCGATTACTTGATCGGTTTGGGCATTAAAAATATTATCCTGGGTAAACATTTTTCGACCATACTCGGGTGCATCAGGGGCCTCAATCCCCAACGCATTTAACACCATCACCATACTGGCAACGCCACAAAAAGCCTGGTTTTTTTGGGTTTCAAACTGAATGCTCAACGGCACATAATCTTGTCTAGCACGGCTTTCAACTAACAGCTCTTCCCCAGGAGAGGAATCAAATTCAATTAACCGTTCAGCAATGGGCAAAGTTTGGGCAACTGTTCTGCCACCGAGCAGCAGTAGGCCTAAAACAAGAAGAACAAGGGGTTTACGGGAATTCAGAAATCGATCCATGATTCTAGGGTTGCTACAATGACCTAATATCAATTTAAAAGAAAAACTATTGAAAATTTATATATGGCTCAAACAATTTGGATTGCGCGACATGCCAACCGCCTGGATTTTGTCAATCCGGAGTGGTTTAATACGGCCGATCGCCGTTACGATCCGCCTTTGTCTGACAATGGCTTAGTTCAAGTTCAAGAATTAGCCGATCGCCTAAAATCAGAAGGAATCAGCCGGATTTTTGCCTCCCCCTTTCTGCGAACGGTGCAAACCGCCCATGGAGTGGCGAATGTTCTGGATGTACCGCTGCGCTTGCATTGGGGTTTGGGAGAGTGGTTAAATCCAGAATGGATGACGGAGTGTCCCAAAACCCGGTCATTATCAGAATTAGCAGCTCAGTTTTCTCGTATTGATCCAGAGGTTCCGATTGAGGGAAAACCTTGCTATCCGGAAACTGAGACCCAATGTTTTGCCCGTGCAGGACAAACGATCCGAGAGTTAGTTGACCGGTTTCCTCATGAGGATTTGTTGTTTGTCGGTCATGGTGCGTCTGTATTAGGAATGGCGATGGGATTAGTGGATGGAGTGAGCGGAGCAGATGTGAATGCTTCTTTGTGCGCTGTGGTCAAGGTGATTAAGGATGGCGATCGCTCAATTATGGAGTTAAATGGGGATACCTCCCATTTAAGTTTTCATGAGCGTCGAGTTCGGTTTCATTAAAGATGACCGTATCACTCGCAGGTGATGGAGTTACAAGATCTTTAATCCCTGATTAGTGCGAGCCGATCAACCACGCACTTTGCCATCCTCTAACTGAGTTAATCAGATACACAGTAGAAGAGGGAGCGATCATATCTAGAGTAATGGGGTGTTCGTGAATCAGATTCCGATCTAAAAGCCAAGCGCGGAATGTACCCGCTAAAAGTCCACAGGTGACGGGAGGGGTAATCCATTGTCCCTGCCAATGGAGGACAACGTTGGCAATGCTGGCTTCGGTAATTTGATGGTGTTCGTTCCAGAGCAGCACCTCATCACACTCGGTAACCGCAGCACTAGCTCGAGTATAAACTTGGCGATGGGTGGTTTTGTGATAAAGCCAGATGTTTGAGGAGTCAATCGGTTGGGGGGCAAGTTTGAGGGTGATGGGGGTGAGGGAGGAGGAAGGAGAAATAGGAGAGGGTTCTAGGGTCAATTCTCCTTGGGAATCGATCAGCAGACGAATTTTATGCGCAGAGTGGTTGAGCGTAGGAACTAGGGTTTGGAGCTGCTGGAGTAGTTGGGAGAGATCCAGGGGAATATTAAAGTATTCGGCTGAGTCTTGGAGCCGTTGCAGGTGGTAAGAGAGCAGGAAATAGCCAGATTGGGGAGTCCAGAGGAGGGTTTCGAGGAGGGAGAAGGGAGGTTGTTGCTCAACGATAACGCGGGATTTGATATAGCATTCTTGATATTCTTCTTGACTATTAGAATCGGTGACGATGCCGCTACCGATGCCGTATTCGGCTTGTTGGGTGTGTCGGTCGATCAGGAG
The DNA here is from genome assembly GCF_017746735.1 of Roseofilum sp. Guam. NCBI lineage: Bacteria > Bacillati > Cyanobacteriota > Cyanophyceae > Desertifilales > Desertifilaceae > Roseofilum > Roseofilum sp. Guam. The sequence goes on from NZ_JAGHZN010000044.1 coordinate 22,797, forward strand.
GGTACGGATGGCGACGTTAAATATCGCTTTACGTCCCGGACTCAAATAACCGATCGCACCAGTATAGATGCGTCGGGGAGAGCCTTCGAGTTCTTTAATGATCTCCATCGTGCGGGCTTTGGGTGCGCCCGTGATGGAGGCGCAGGGGAAAATGTTGGCGAGAATTTGGCTTAGGGGCGATTGTGTTTGAGCCGTCACTGTTGAAGTCATTTGCCAGACGGTAGAGTAGCGCTCGACTTCAAATAAGCGTGGGACTTGGACGCTGCCAATGGTGGCGACTCGACCGATATCATTACGAACCATATCGACGATCATCACGTTTTCAGCGCGATTTTTCTGGGAATGGTACAACCATTCGGCAAGTTGACGATCTTCAGCTAGGGTTTTTCCCCGTGGGGCAGTTCCTTTCATGGGTTTGCTGGTGAAGGTAGAACCCTTAAGGGTGAAAAAGAGTTCGGGGGAAGCAGACGCAATGATATAGCGTCCCATGTCCAGGTAAGCTGAATAGGGAGCGGGTGAGGATCTTCTCAGAAGATTGAATGCCCAGCGCGGATCGCCGCTAAAGGGCGATCGCAAGCGGAAGGAGTAGTTAACTTGAAAGGTATCCCCTTGGCTGATGTAATTTTGAACCCGGGCAATCGCCTTGTGAAAGTCGGCTTCAGTCAGTTCACTTTCCCAGCTTATTCCCGGATCGGTAATATCATTGTGGAGATTGATGAATTCCTGGGGGCTGAGGATACGAGAGGGGCGATCGTACAGGGCAAACCAAAGTTGGGGAAAATCAGAGTCTTCATGAACCGTTAAGGCATTATCAAACGCTGGAGACGCTTCATAACTGAGCATTCCCACCGCATAATAGCCCTGTGTTTCCACTTGGTTTTCAATCTCCTCTAAAGTCGCGATCGGGTTACCCGAATTTCCACTTAAACAATAGACTTGAATTGGATCTTTAAATTGTAACCAATGCTGGTTTTCATAGTGGTAGATATAAGCAAGACCGTGGGCAGTCATTCCCCCTTCTTTGGGGTTATTCATGGGGGAATCAGCAAATTCTTTGACAGAATACTTCTTCATTATACTATCCTTCTCACTTCATCGATTAATTTGCATGTGATTGTACTTATTTTTGGTACTTATATAGACAAGAAAGATAGATAAACGTCTATAATTGTAACAAGGATGTTGTCATATCCGAGACATGTTCTTATGATAAGAAGTAAGATTTTAGGGTCATCTATTTGAATCAGAGGTGCTTAGGAATGTTAAATTATAAAGTTTCGCCGATTCTTACTCGTCCTACTGTAGCGCAAGCTGCTCAACAGAAGTTATCGGCTGACGATCGGATTGAGGGATTCAGTCAATTGGTTTCTGGTATGATTCAGTCGCTCTCTACAGTCGATCTACCAGAAGGCGTAGAACCGGAAGACCTGCAAAAGGCTTTAGAGGCATTCCGCGATCGCAAAATTCAGCAAATACAAGAACAATTATCTGTTCAGTCTTAATCTATTTTCATTGGTTTTCCAGTGCTTGGCGCTGCCTCTAAAATAAACTTTTGAATCCTCATTCTATAGCCGCGAATGAGTGGGTTAGGATGTTTCGGTTCTTGTTTGAGGCAATAGGTACGAATAGCAATAGAAGAGAATCACTATATCATAGGCCTATTCCCTAGTGCGAAGAGTTTAACTCTGGTGCAAGGGCAATTCAATGATAAATGTTGTGCCCTTTCCGGGTTCAGAGTCACAGTATAACTTTCCCCCATGATGATCCACAATAATAGCATGACATAAACTCAAGCCTAGTCCTTTTCCCTTCCCAACCGGTTTGGTACTATAAAAAGGCGTAAATAAACGCTGGTGAATTAAATCTGACATGCCCACCCCATTATCAGTAATCAATATTTTTACAGATTGCATGTGCCAATCTTCAGTGGTAATCCTAATTTCTGGACTATCCCGATTCGAGTAATGTTCCCAGGCGCTATCAATCGCATCAATGGCATTGACTAATATATTCATAAATACCTGATTGAGTTGCCCAGCATAGCATTCAACCGGAGGCAAAACACCATAGTTTTTAAACACTTCAATCATTGGGCGATTCCCACTCTTCTGTAAGCGATGATTCACAATCATCAATGTGCTTTCAATGCCATCATGGAGATTCACTCGTTTCATTTGAGCTTCATCTAACCGGGAAAATGTCCTCAGAAATAAAACAATTTCGCGAATCCGAGAAGCTCCATTCTTCATGGAGTCTAATAAATCCATACAATCATCTTGCAAGAACTCTAAATCAATATCCTCAGAAAATTTTTCAATCTCATTTCCTTGCTCAGGGAATGTACTTTGGTATAACTGAACTAATTCTAACAAATCATTGAGATAGGCTTTGGCAAAATCAATATTTCCATAAATAAAGCTTACGGGATTATTGATTTCATGGGCAATTCCAGCGACCAATTGACCAATAGACGATTTTTTCTCACTTTCAATTAATTGAGCCTGAGTTGTTTGCAGTTTGAGCAAAGCCAGCTCTAATTCATGAGCTTTTTCTTCTGATTCTTGAACTGCCCGCTGAGATTGATCGTACAAATTAGCTTGATAAATGGCAATGGCTAACTGTTTAGCTACATGGGATAATAGGGTAACTTCTGATTCTTTCCAACGGCGCGATCGCTTACATTCATGGGCAATCAATAAACCCCATAATTCCTCTTTGATAATAATCGGGACAATCAGATTAGAACGGACATCAAACTTTTGTAAGAAATCGACATGACACTCATCCAAGTGAGAGGTTAAAATATCATGAATTACCCTAACTCTGCCATTTTTATAGAGCTTGGCATAGTCTTGGGAAAAACAATCATCTGCTCCAACTTCTCCCAAAGTCGATCCCCAGTTTCCTACTACTTTTTCGACAATTACTGACCCTTTCCAGTTCGGTTCAAATTGGTAAATGAGTACTCGATCGGCATCCAAAAGTTTTTGAATTTGATCGACGGCAGTTTTCCAAATCGTTTTTAAGTTTAAACTACTGCGAATTTGATCGGTAATTAAGCGGAGAACCGATTCTTGTTCCTGGGCTTTCTTGAACGAAGTCACATCTGTGTGGGAACCCGCTAAACGGTAAGGGGTTCCATCACTATAGCGATAACATAGTCCACGGGCTAAAATCCACCGATAGCCACCACTAGGACAGTGTAAGCGGTAGGTACTTTCATAAAATTCAGTCCCTCCTTGAATATGGGATTGGAGAGCGGCTTGATGTATGGGTAGATCTTCCGAATGAATTAAGGCTTCAAATTCGCTAAAGGTTTGGGGTAATTCAGATTCCGAAAATCCCAAGATTTTCTGCCAATTTGTATTGAAAAATATGTGCCCAGTGGGTAGATTCCAATCCCATAATCCTTCTTTAGAACTGGGTAGCGCTAGATCGAATTGGGGGCGATCGGAAGACATGGGATCATTAACAGAGGGTACAAGAAGTCCTGTGAGGCTATGATGCATAAGGTTCGGTGATGATAATTGATTCAAGTTGGATCTTGGCGGTAGGCGATCGCCGAATAAAAGGGATCTCCTCCTCCCCAACCCATGAGTTGCAAGAGGGTCGGAACGTTAGGTAAACGCACAATAAATTCAGGTTCTGTAAATCCAGATACCGATTGGATATATTGTTTAAGAAGGTTGAGGCGAGTTTTATCTGTACCATCACGCCAAATTTGAATCGCTTTTTGATAAAACATGCGATTAGAAAAGCTGACAATGACAACCCCACCGGGTTTCAGGATACGGTGAATTTCACTAAAAATGGCATCGGGGTATTGCAAATATTGTATAGAGACACAATTGAGAACTGCATCAAAGCTTTGATCCTCAAATGGCAGTTGCAGAGTTTGATTGAGGTCTTGCACCCAATAGTGATTTAAGCGGGGGTTTTTGGCTAACTCGTCTTCATTTAAACCATGGCCTTCCACATGCTCAAATGTCAGCTCTTCAGGAAGATGGGAAACCCAACTACTCATTAAATCTAAAATTCGGGTCTGGGGTTTGAGGCGATCTCGATAAAGGTCAGTTAACTGCTGGATAAACCCCTCATCCACATGGGTGACGAACCGAGGAAAAGCATAAAACTGGAGATCGTCGCTAGAATCAAGTTTAGTGCGGTCTTGGGGGTGTAAGAGCATGGTTAATCGATTAAAACTTAAACCTGTAAACTTAAATCATTAGGGGTTCCTTTTCACTATAAAGGATTCCTCAGGTTTGGCCTTCTCCCTTCTTTCCGCGATCAGGATAGTTCCATGATTCCCAGTATTATTATTTTCTTTTTAGTGGCGATCGCCTGTCTATCGGGTTCCCTCGTGATCATTCCGGAACCCTATCAAGGCTTAGTCGAGCGCTTGGGCAAATATCACCGTACCCTAGACCCTGGAGTCAATTTTATTATACCGCTGCTGGAAAAAGTGGTGATTCGAGCCTTGATGAGTGAGCGTTTGTTGGATGTCCCTCCCCAACAAACCATCACCAAAGATAATGTATCGTTAGCTGTTGATGCGATCGTTTACTGGCAAATTGTAAACCTAAGACGTGCCTATTATGCCATTAACGATATTGAACATGCCTTAGAAAACTTAGTGTTAACTAATTTGCGGGGGGAAATTGGCCGCCTAGAAATGAGCCAAACCTTTTCAGGAATTAAAGAAATTAATCAAGCTTTGCTAAAACAAATCGACTCGATTACTGACTCTTGGGGAGTGAAGTTAATTCGAGTAGAAGTGCGAGATATTACTCCGCCAAAAACCATTCTTGAATCTTTGGAAAAAGAACGAGCAGCGGAAAGCCAACGTCTGGCTTCGATTATTGAAGCCCAAGGTGGAGCGCAATCGATGAAAATCTTGGCTGAGGCGTTAGGAATAGACTCTAGAAGCCCTGAATTTATCCAATTTATCATCGCCCGACACTATCTAGATACGAATGAAAAGCTTACTGCTAGTCCCAACTCTAAGGTTTTCTTTATGAATCCTAGTGTTTTGAATGACACCCTAATCAACCTTCTTGAATCTGAACGTTCGGGATTGAAGAAAATTGATCTACCTCCTACGTCCTCACCTGGAAATGGCTCGGAAGGCAACCCTGATGGCTAAATGGAATGACATGAAGCTGATAAAACCACACTGTTTATGGACTATTCAAGGAACGGGTACATCTGAGTTGTCCCTATTATCCATTACCTATTCCCTAAGCTTGTTCTTCCTGAGAATTGGCTAAATGAAAAACAATCCGAAACGCTTCATCTAAGGTTGTATCTTCTTCAGTTTTAATGCGCTTGATCCGAGTTTGATTTAATTTAGCAATCAACTCATCATAGGCTTCTTGTTCAGCAGAAGCATCCTGGCGATTAATCGGGGAAATAATCCGATAATCACAGCCATAGCGCTGACATTCTAAACTACCGTACTTGCGTAGGCTTCCATTAGGATGAATGTAAGAGAGGACTTCAAAATCCAACACTCTAGTTGTCATATCCACAAACTCTATAGGTGAAATGTAAGGGTGAATCCGGATGCAGACCGTAATTCACTCTTATACCTTAATCATCTCAGAGTTAACTGCAAATGGCTGTGACTGATGCCAGTTAATTGGGTGAGTTCTCGAAAAGAATTGATTGATCTTGAGCTAGGGATCTGAGTGAGCGATCGCCCTTTGCCATGGGATTTCGATCACACAAACCGTCCCCTCGATCCCCGTTGAATCGTGGTCATTTCTTCCACATTGGGGAATACGCCCACGCCCACAATACCTGGTAGTGAAGGTTTTACTTCCACTTTCACCACCCTAGCCATACAGATCCAAATGGTGCGATCGAACAAATGAAACGTTAACCAGGGACGTTCCAAGAGCAAACTCACCTGCTTTTGAAACTCCTCTGGAGCAATGGGTAAACTAAAAGCCTCTGATTCTCCCGTATCGTAGAAAAATGTAATTTCTGTTGCGTCTGTGTCTTCAGAATACATCAGCGATTTACTCCACACTACTCTATCCTGGATACCATTGTACCCCTTAATGGAGTATGAAAACACCGTCCTGCTTCGGTGGAATAAAGGGGACGAAGCAGGAAGAGAACCTCAGAGGTTTACTACGAGTTGATCTAAGTTTGAAGGGCTATGGCAGAGCGCGAGGACTGAGGGGAACAAACTCCCCGTGATGAGTGAGTCCGAGTAACATGGGTTGATTGGGGTGAATGGGATTGCCAGTAATGGCACAGCGTTCTTCTTGATGAGCGATCGCCTCTATAGTAGAGCGAATGTCTTCCGGATAATATTGACACTGATAGTCATCCGATCGCTGTTGCACATAATTCCACAGAATATCTCGCACCATAGCTTGATAGCCCTGATTGCCAGCCAGTTTCTTGAGCTGTTGTTTGAGTTCTTTTTCTAAGCGGATGCTCGTAACTTCCATATCGGTTGTTGATGTTCTTGGGAGGGTGTACATGATTTTTTTCCTCAATGGGTGGACAACTCTGTAATATCAGTGTAGTATTTAAAAGTCAATCCTTACACCTTAGAGCCAAAAATTCCCGTGATTCCTGATTTTGCCCGATCGACCAACTCTAACCATAGCCGCGATCAATACGGCTTATGTGGCCTAAGTCTCTATGGAGAAATGGGCGATCGAAGTAAGAATATAGGAACCATCGAGATATCTTGCGGTTTTAGAAATCATTCTGAACCCTGGGATACCATAATCCCGGATGTGCTACAGGCAAACATCCGAACTGATCAGCGAAGCCAAAGGTACAAATTAGAGAGTGTACCTGGGTAAAACTCAAAGCATTCTCCTGTTGTGTTTACCCCCGCTTCGTTCCTAACCCGAAGCGGGGGTAATTTTATGAGGAACTTAGTCGTGACCAGTGCAACCCATGTTTTAAGTCAATCGGTAGTCGTATTTTCTAAGAACTACTTACCCGTCAGTCGGATCGATCTTAAACGAGCGATCGCCCTTTTGGTAACTGGAAAAGCCGAACCTTTAGATTTAGTCAAAGGACAAGAATGGATGGTTCGCTCTCCTAATTTAGTACTGATGGTTCCTGAACATATCCGATTGACTTTTGCGGGGACAGAGGGCATTTGGAAAACACCGCCCGTTAACCGAAAAGAACTGTTACGGCGAGATAAACAGATGTGCCAATACTGTGGCAGTAAGAAGAATTTGACGATCGATCATGTGATCCCTCGGTCAAAAGGAGGTCAACACAGTTGGGATAATGTGGTGATTGCCTGTCAATCTTGTAATTCTCGCAAGGGCGATCGCACCCCAGAACAATCCGGCCTTAAACTACGAACTCAACCGAAAGCACCAATCCACCCGGCCGTGGCGTTTGCGGAACAGTTCTGGAGAGAACATCAAAGAGACCTGGATGCGTATGGAGGCTAGGAAATATGTTGAAGTTAACCTATTTAGATAATGATTTTCATCTAGAGCGCTTTGCCACATCCCTGGAAGATTGGGTCACCGCTCGCTTAACCTTTCTGTTGCGCGTGGGTGAGCCAATCTCCCTAGAAAAGACAACAGCCTCTTTCCTACTGCCTGCGGATTTACCAGAAATGCGCTTATTAGAAACCCAGGTACGCCGTCAGGTTGATGACCGGATTACGTTAGATCGGGTAGATTGCGATTACAGGGAAGTCAGCTTGCGAGGCACGTGGTTAACGTCTAATCCTGAAGCAGAAGAAGGAATCTTCTTAGTTGAATTAGGCGATCGTACGGAATTCTTTCTCTTCCACCTCTGGATGGCATCTAAAACTCAAACCGCGATGAAAAATTAATTTCAAAAGCCCCTAGCGCGATCGCCTGGGGCTTTTTCCGTTGAGCGATCGCATGTTCAAGCCACACCAAAATCTGTGTATTGACGCACATGGGGAGGATGGAAGCCTAAAATGATATCCTGTGGGGGAACCCCTAGCTCTACCAACTCTTCAGCTACACAAATATTGGTTGCGTCATGTTGAATCCAGATTTTGCCGTCAATAATATCAATATGAATCACCGAACCATGGACGCGCCGTTGGTTATCCCAACCTACATTCATCAGTTCATAGCGATCTCGCTCCAAATCAAGGATCACTTCCGGTTCAATCTCCCCATTAGACGGTTTGTATTGCCCATATTTGAGGATCAGATTACGAACCAGTTCGCGATAGTTCTCTAGGGTATCCATTGGATCAATCTCCTTGCGACTTCATCAAAAATCATCAGTTTGATATCCCAATTTCTTAAAATAAGCTGACCTAACTTTTCCGTCAAAATCGTTTCATACGTTCGTTTGGGAACTGCAAGATAGAGCATTCGTTCCGGTTGCAGTTCTGCTAGGATGCTTTGATATATTCCATACTGTCCCAGTGCATCTCCCAGATCGGTTACTGGAGAAGACTTGAGGAAACTTTTAATTTCAACAGCTATTTTACGATTTCCCTTTTGTGCGGCGATCGCACTTCGTTCTGCGCCCAGATCGACGAATAAATCCCGACCTCCATAAGATAAATAGAGTGGATCATCCGTAATTGTCTAACCTTCATCGATCAAAAGTTGGACAACAAGATTATGGTAGAGATCCTTAGCAGGCATGGAACCGACTGTTACTTATAGTCTAGATTTTATGATATCGCAATAAATGCCCCTCCTTGTCTGTGCCCGAACCCCAAGAAAAAACTCAGTTCCCGTCATTTAGAGAACCGAGCCTTGAACCTCGGTAATTTTTTACCCGTGGATTATAGAAGACATGAGCCTTTACACCGCTTCAGCCTCTTGGACCTCAACCGCATCTACCTGAAACGCAGCCTGAGTTTTTTCCCGATCTAACTTCAAATACAACACCCCTAACGGAGGTAAGCACAACTCAACCGAATAGGGATAATTATGGAACCACCACTCATCAGTCCATTTACCCCCCAAATTCCCCATATTGCTACCGCCAAACTCATAGGAATCACTATTAAACAACTCCGTATAGAATCCTGGCTCAGGAACTCCAATTCGGTAGTGGGAATGGGGTTGAGGCGTAAAGTTACAAACAATCACTAAAAAGTCATCGGATTCCTTATCCCGACGGATAAAAGAAACCACACTATGATTATTATCATTACAATCAATCCAAGAGAACCCTTCTTGATTAAAATCCTGAGTATAAAGAGCTGGCTCGCTACGATATAGAGCATTAACCTCACTCATAAACTTCTTCAGTTTTTGATGCTCTTCATACTGCAACAACTGCCACTCTAAATCGCTCCACACATTCCACTCATTCCACTGGCCAAACTCCATGCCCATAAACAACGTTTTCTTGCCAGGGTGAGCATACATATAACTAAACAGAGCGCGGACACTAGCAAATTTTTGCCAATGGTTCGGGTCATCGGTTGGCCCAGGCATCTTACCAATAATGCTACTCTTACAATGCACCACCTCATCATGGGAGAGCGCCAGCATAAAGTTCTCACTATAGTGATACATAATGCTAAAGGTGACATTATTTTGATGGAACTGCCGGAACCAGGGGTCAAGACTGAAGTAGTCCAACATATCATGCATCCAGCCCATGTTCCACTTCAAATTGAAGCCTAAACCACCAACGTAGGTCGGCCAAGAAACCATCGGCCAAGAAGTCGATTCTTCCGCCACCGAAATCGTTCCAGGGAAATAACTAAATACGCAATGGTTAACTTGGCGCAGAAAATCAGCCGCTTCAATATGTTCATGACCGCCATATTGATTCGCAACCCATTCCCCATCTTTACGCAGATAATTCAGATAGAGCATGGACGCAACTGCATCGACTCGCATCCCATCAATGTGGAATTTATCAAACCAGAAGAGGGCGTTGGCCACTAAAAAGTTGCGGACTTCATTGCGGCCATAATTAAACACTAAGGTTCCCCATTCCTTATGTTCCCCTTTCCGAGGGTCAGCATGTTCATAGAGATGGGTGCCATCAAAGAACGCCAGACCATGACCATCTTTGGGGAAGTGTCCGGGAACCCAGTCTACCAATACCCCGATGCCATTTTGGTGACATTGATCGACAAAGTACATGAAATCTTGGGGCGTTCCAAACCGAGAGGTAGCGGCATAATAACCCGTGACTTGGTAACCCCAACTACCATCAAAGGGGTGTTCGGCGACGGGAAGTAGTTCAATATGGGTAAAACCCAGTTCTTTAACGTAGGGAATTAGTGTATGAGCCAGTTCGCGATAGGTGAGGAAGCGACCACCAGGATTAAGTTCTGAAGTGATGACAACCGGTTCAGTTTCACCATTGGGTAGTTTAGCGGGTTCTTCTGAAGAGGCATGGAGCCATGACCCTAAATGGAGTTCGTAGACAGAAACCGGTTTGTTTAAGGGGTCAGTATTCCGTCTCTCTTCCATCCAGTCGCTATCCCCCCAGGTGTAGTCATCTAGGTCAGTAACGATGGAGCTGGTTTTGGGCCGGACTTCTTGTTGGAACCCATAGGGGTCTGATTTTTCGTAGATGTGTCCGTGAGGGTTTTTGATTTCGTATTTGTAGAGGGTGTTTACACCCAGGTCAGGAATGAAAAGTTCCCAGACTCCGTTACCCGTGCGTCGCATTTGGTGCTGACGGCCATCCCAGTTGTTGAAGGTTCCAAGAACGGAGACGTTTCTGGCGTTGGGGGCCCAAACGGCAAAGTAAACTCCTTTTACACCATCAACAGTCATGAGGTGAGCGCCGAGTTTTTCGTAGATGCGGTGATGGTTTCCTTCGGCAAACAGGTGAATATCAAATTCGGTGAGTTTGGGAGATTTGAAGGCGTAGGGGTCGTAGATGATGCGCTCGTGTTCGCCTTCTTTGATTCGCAGTTGGTAGTTACTTAGTTCGGGGATGTCAATGTTGCACTCGAAGAAGTGGGGATTATGTACCGACTGCATGGGGTATTCTTGGCGTTTTTCCGGCAGTACCACGGATACAGATTCGGCGTTGGGTTGATAGGCTCGCACGACCCAGGTTGATTTACCGTTATTTTCTATTTTGTGGGGGCCAAGAACTTCAAAGGGGTCATGATGTTGGTTCCATACAATGCGATCAATTTGGTCGGTGGCAATGGTCATTGACATTTAATTATCCTTCCTTAAGTTTAAGAAATTTGATTGGGTTTGGTGGGTGTCCCCAACTGGGTCGGGATGATTACATTTTCTTTATATTTGACCATAAATCCTATACCAATAGGGAAGAATTTGGGGATTGGGGGATAACCCTGGGGACTGTATCACATTACCTTTAAAGGTTGGCTTTGGGAATCAGGTGAAGGGGGAATGAGTAAGGGTTAATCGCCCATTCCTCCCATTCCCCTATTCCCCTAGCTCCCTAACCCTGGGGGTAAGGCTTCCCCACAAAGTTGATGGATTTCCTCTATTCTTTGAAATAACCAGGGATATTGGGTTCTGTAGTGGGGAATCAGGGCTAGGGGACTGAGGAGAGCCGCGGCTGCAATATCAGCAATACTAATCTGTTGGCTAACAAGATAGGGTTGATTTTGCCAGGAGTCGCCCAGGATTTTCAGGCCTAATTCTAAGCGTTGGCTGGCGAGGGCAACGGCACGGGGGCCGATGTTATATTGTTTTTTGACAATTTGAATGACGGCTTGGCTAAACCAGGAGGGATCAATGGATTTTCCCTCTCCAGAGCGATAGTGATAGTAAATGAAGCGGGTGGCAACGCCTAGACTTTCGTCGAGCCAGTCTTCGAGAAGTTCGGCTTGCTGCTGTTGGCGGCGATCGCCTAAAATTAGAGTGCGATCGGGATGCTCTTTCTCCAGATAGTGCCAAATTTCAGTCGAATCTCCAATGGCTTGGTTCTCTGATAACAGTACTGGTACAGTTTGCCCTCCCGTTAGGGGTTTGACGCGCAGAATGTGAACCCCAGGAGTTAGGTTTTCTACGTCATAAGTAATTTTCTTATAGCCTAGAATTAAGCGGGCTTTGCGACAGTAATGAGAGGTACTAAATTGCAGTAGACGCATTCTTATTCCTTTCCATAAAGATATTCAATCACTTGGTTAAAGTAAATTTCCGCCACCTTGTCTTCTGGACAAAGTCGTAAACATTCTTCAAAATATTCAGCAGATTGATGAAATTGCTGCAAATAGTAATAGGTTAATCCTTGTTCAAATACCGTTTTTGTTTGCATTTTTGCCCTTCGGGTAGACACCGGGTCGGCATTAAAGACTTCAAACACAGAAACCCGTTCCGATTTGCCTTTCACTCTGACTTTATCAATAATTCTGATTTGATAGTTAGAGTCATGTTGAAGGCGTAAAAAAGTATGTTCAGAAATGAGTAAAGGAACCTGATAATTTTTGGTCAGTCCTTCTAGTCGGGAAGCTAAATTAACGGCATCACTAATGACTGTACTATCCATACGGTTTTTACCCCCTACAGTTCCAATCATCATTAAACCTGTATTAATGCCAATCCCAATTTTGAGTTTAGGTCGTCCTGGACGACCGCGTGTTTCATTATAGCTATTGAGTTCATTGAGCATCGCAATTGCTGCTTGCAGGGCATTATCTGCACTCCCATGAAAGATGGCCATAATGGCATCTCCAATATACTTATCAATAAATCCATTATTCTCAACAATTGGAGTCTCCATCCGGGACAAATAAGCATTAATAAACTTAAAATTATCTTCAGGACTCATGGCTTCTGATAAACTGGTGAAGTCTCGGATATCAGAAAATACAATTGACATTTCCTGCTGAACATGATTACCGATATCTACATCTAAGATACTCTCTTTATGCAAAAGCTGAATGAATTCTTGAGGAACAAATCGACCGTAAGAATTTTTGAGTTCCACCTCTAAGTTTAAGGCATTTTCTAAGTCACTTAAGGCAATTTCTAAATTAGTATTGACCTCAAACATATCTTCAATAAACTGTTGTCGCTCGGCTTCTGCTGATTTGCGCTCAGTAATTTCCTCAATAAAACCTTGATAATAGAGAAAATTCCCTTCTTGATCGTAGACACTACGGGCATTTTCAGAAATCCAAATTACTGTCCCATCTTTTCGATAAACTTCAGACTCAAATCCTGAAACTTCATGATTTTTATCCATTAATTCCAGAAAGTTTTGTCGCTGTCCTCGATCGACATAGAGTTGTTCTTCTATATTGACAATCCCATTAATGAGATCTTCGGGAGAGTCATAACCATAAATTCTGGCTAAAGCTGGATTAGCACTAATATACTTTCCATCAGGAGTCGCTTGAAACACTCCTTCTAAAGCACTTTCAAAAATTCTACGATATTTATCTTCTGCTTGCTTTAAAGATTCAATTAAATGAGCTTGTTCTTGATTGAGTTTTTCTAGATCCGAATTTGCTTTTTGTAACTGAATATTAGTCTCAATTAACATTTGTTCTTGGGAATAGCTATTCAGCGCTTCCCGAATGGTTAATCGCAAATCTTCAATTTGCCAAGGTTTGGTCAAATATCGATATAAGTTCGCATAATTAACTACATTACGAATCCCTTCAATATCGGCTTGCCCAGTCAGCATGATTTTAATTGTTTTAGGGCAAATCTCATGAATTTTTTTCAGCAGTTCATCCCCTTTCATTCTGGGCATCATATAATCAGAGATGACCAGAACTACTTCACTATTTTCTGCTAAACATTTGTGGATAACTTCTAAAGCACCACTCCCATTTTCTGCCAACTCTACTTGATAAGATTTACCAAATTCTCGTCTCAACATTCTCTTGAGACTATCTAAAATAAAATGCTCGTCATCGACACATAAAATTACCGGTTTATTCATAACGAATTTGAGTCAGAAAAAATCAAGTAAAATCAGTTTACTTTTAGGAATAAGATAAAACTTAATCTTGCCCATACATCTGAACTTTCTGGAGTCCTGATTTGATGGTTTCGATTAGTTTATCCTGCTTCCAAGGTTTAGCTATATGTTGATAAAGGTTGGCATGTTTTTGCGCTCGTTCAATAGCTGACTGATCGGCTTGTCCCGTTAACATCACCTTAATCACTTTCGGAAATTTTTGATGAACATGAATTAAAAATTCATCCCCTTTTACACCAGGCATAAGCCAATCGGAGACAATGACAATTAAATGATTATCCGTTTCTTGGAGTTCTTCAATAATCTCCCACGCTTCATCGGCACTTTCTGCTAGTTCATAAATATAGTTATCTAAGAAAGCATTTTTAAGTTGAATTTTCAGACTATTAAGAACGACACTTTCATCATCAACACATAAAATAATGGGCTTAGGCATGGGAATTCACCTCCTGAGTGGATAAGGGTAAGGAAACGATAAATTGAGTATTCCCAGGAACTGAGTTCACTTCTATTTTACCTTGATGCTTATGAATAATTTTTTTGACGATATCCAATCCTAATCCACTTCCTTCTCCCGGGGACTTCGTTGTAAAAAAAGCATCAAATATTCGGGGCATATTTTCCGATGATATCCCTGGGCCTGTATCGGTGATTTTGACATGAACATACTGTTGCTCTGGGAAAACATCAATGAAAAGAGTTCCTTGATAGTTCATGGCTTGCAGAGCATTATGGATCAAGTTAGTCCAAACCTGATGTAGTTCATCTGGATAACACCAAATTGGTGGAGTATCTTTGTAATTTTTAACCACATCAATTCCTTTTTTAAGCTTATTTTGATATAAAGTCAGCACCGTTTCTATTCCTGAATTAATTTGGGCGAGTTCTTTACTATTATGTAAGTCATGTCGGGCATAACATTTAAGGGCGAAAACAACTTTTGCCGCTTGATCGGTAGCCGTAGAGACTGTTTTTACGCTTTTCTGAATACTAGAAATTTGATAGACCATATTGAGGACTTTATCGTTCTCTGGTTTTGCCAGTTCAGGAATAATATCGGTGATTTTGTCATAAATTCCTATATCGACTAAGGTGTCAGCGATCGCGTCAGCTTCAGGAATGTGATAAGCTTCAAGCTGGCGAACTAATCCCTTTCGATTTTTTCGTTTTTCTCTACTCGATATATGATCGTTAGATTGGTCTATTTGATTGCTAAGTTGATAGAAGAATTTTTTTCGATCAACTGTCATGGTTTCAAAAAAATAAGGTAACTCTTCGAGAGTGCGATCAAAAAATTGAGTTAGGTTATCTACAGATGCCCGAATTGCGCCTAGGGGAGTATTGATTTCATGGGCAACTCCAGCAATGAGTTGTCCTAGGGCGGCCATTTTCTCGGATTGAATTAACTGGGACTGGGTTAATTTCAGTTGTTCTAGGGTTAGTTCTAGTTCTTGATTTTTCTGCTGGAGTTGATTTTGCAAAAAGATGTTGTCTAAATGGGTTTTTACTCGCACTAAAACTTCATCAATTTCAAAGGGCTTGGTAATATAATCAACGGCTCCCAAATGAAATCCTTTGACTTTATCGAAGACTTCATTCATGGCGCTGATGAAAATGATGGGTATCGATTGGGTTTTGGGATTATTTTTGAGCCGTTGACAGACTTCATAACCACTGATCTCCGGCATCATGATATCGAGAAGAATTAAATCAGGAGGACTTGCTTCAATGGCAGAAAGGGCTAAATTCCCACTGGGTACTGGTCGGACTTTATAGGAGTTTTCACGCAGAATTTTCACCAGAAGTCTGAGATTTTCCGGAGTATCATCAACGACTAAAATATCGGCTTTAGGAGATGAAAAGGGCTGAGAATTCATACGTTTAAATAAATAAGGGAAGTTCAATAATAAACTAAAGTGTAAGGATTGAACCGGTGCCAGAAGTGCCTGTAAGTAGACTAAGCTAGTCTTAGGATATAGAGACCAATTTAGGGGATTGGCTCCGGCATATCTTCAGGAAAGCCTCCGGTTTGTCCATCTCTCGATAATCTGATGCTCGCAGGGTAACCCCCAGATAGTAGACTAAACAGTACCTAGGCTTGACCCCATTGTAGAGCCACAGGTCGTTGTACAAAACTCTAATTCAGAAGCACACTTGAACCTATGACCACAACCGATCCAGTAAAGTTGATGAAACAAGAGGTGGGTAAAGCCGCAGCATCCAAGGTAAAATCAGGGATGATTGTTGGCCTAGGAACCGGATCAACCACTGCTTATGCCATTGAATATATCGGCGATCGCCTAAAATCGGGCGAAATTGAAAATATTCTTGGTATTCCCACCTCCTTTCAAGCGGAAGTTCTGGCTAGACAATATGGTATCCCCTTAACTACCCTCGATGTAATCGATCGCATGGATCTTGCCATTGATGGCGCTGATGAAGTTGATCCTAACAAAAACTTGATTAAAGGCGGAGGCGCTGCCCACACCCGCGAAAAAATTGTCGATACCTTGGCCGACCAATTTATTGTAGTAGTAGATTCTGGTAAGCTCGTCGATCGCCTTGGCTCTACCTTCCTCCTACCCGTTGAAGTGATGCCCATGGCTATGACAACTGTGATGAAAGCCTTAGCCAAACTCGGCGGTAAACCCCAACTGCGGATGGGAGTGAAAAAAGCAGGGCCAGTGATCACTGACCAAGGTAATATGGTCATTGATGTCAAGTTTGACTCGATTGATAACCCGACTGAACTGGAAAAAACGATTAATAATATTCCTGGAGTCCTAGAAAATGGGCTGTTTGTTGGTGTGGCTGATGTGATCCTAGTTGGAGAAGTTAAGGACGGTCAACCCTCAGTTCGGGAGTTTTAAGCGCTACGCGCTGGTAATAGGTAATGGGTAATAGACCTAATTTACCTATTCCCTATTTCCTATGCCCCCCTCAAAGCACCCCCGAAGACCCTAAATTTAAGATAAACCGGGCAATATTGAAATAGATTAAGACCCCCAAAACGTCAACCGCCGTAGTAATAAACGGTGCAGACATCAGGGCTGGATCAAGACCTAGAGAGCGGAAGATAAAGGGTAATCCGGAACCGGCTACAGACGCTAAAATCGAAATCCCTAACAGAGACATTCCCACAGCGATCGCAATGGCGAAGTTGACCTTGAGCAAAAATAGCGCTCCTAGGGTGGCTAAAATGCCCAAGGTTACCCCTAAAATCGATCCGGCTAATCCCTCCCGGATCACCACTTGAGGCATACCTAGAGACCGAATTTCGTCCGTATTCAGCCCCCGAATGACCACTGTTGAGGACTGCGATCCCACATTCCCCCCAGTTCCCGTCAATAGGGGAATAAAGGCCGAAAGGACAGCATATCGAACAATTAATTCTTCCTGCGATCGAATAATAAACCCAGTGACAGCATTAGTTCCCAATAAAATCAGCAGCCACATCACCCGTCGTTGAGCTACCCGCCATAAGCTCATCTGGAAATAATTATCACCATCTGACTGAACCCCCCCAAAGGCATAAATATCTTCCGTGGCCTCCCGTTCAATAATATCAATTACATCATCAACGGTGATAATTCCTACCAATCGTTCTTCCCGGTCTACCACAGGAACAGCCAAAAAATCATAGCGCTGAATGAGTCGAGCGACTTCTTCCTGATCCGTATTGGTGTGTACAAAAACGGTATCGCTGGTCATCACTTCACCAATTTTCTGATCGGGTTGGGTGATGATTAAATCTCGTAGGGAGACAATTCCAGTCAGACGACGGGCACTATCGGTGACATACAAATAAAAGACCGTTTCACTCACATGGGATAAATTCCGAATGCGTTCAATGCTCTGGCTAACCGTATACTCTTCCTTCAATGAGATATATTCTGGGGTCATGATCCGACCCGCAGTATCCGGTTCATACCCCAGAAGTAAATTCGTTGTCGCCCGTTCTGAGGGACTCATATGATCGAGTACCCGTCTGACAATTTTGGCAGGGAGTTCGTCAAACAGCCTCGCTCGGTCATCAGGAGACATTTTATCGACAATATCGATCACTTCTTGGCGCTGAAATTTTTCTAAGAGGGACTGTTGCACTGAAGAGTCGAGATTTTCGTAAACATCGATCGCCTCTGCTTTCGAGAGTAACCGAAAAGCGATCGCCTGCATTCCCTCTGGTAACCCTTCAATGGCTTCTGCGATATCAGCCGGCCGCACAGGCACTAAAATCGCTTTAGCACCCTTATAATCTTCTGTTTCCAGGAGGGCTTGCAGTTGTTGGCGCACCAATTCTCGTAACTCACGACGAGAGGGCAGGGAGGTTGTTGTTTCTTCAGTCACGGGTTCCCCTCCTAAACTGAGTTGATGGCTGGATCTAGTTTAGTGGGTCTTGTGCCGGATTTATAGATAAGGGAATGGGGAAGTGGGGAAGATGGGAAAATGGAGATTACCCATTACCCATTACCTATTACCCATTTTTAATTGAGATGAAAATTCTGTTAGTTGATGATGAAGTTGCCTTAACCGAGTCCCTCAGTCAAGTCCTTAGGCGAGAAGGATATGAAGTCGATATCGCCACGAATGGAAAGCAGGGAGAACAGTTAGCGACCACTGGAGACTATAATTTGCTCATTCTCGATTGGATGTTACCCCATCGATCGGGGTTGGAGATTTGCCGATCGCTGCGAAATGGCAAATTGGCTACCCCAGTTCTATTTCTAACCGCGAAAGATACCTTAGACGATCGCGTGATGGGACTCGATAGTGGGGCAGATGATTATATGATTAAGCCCTTTGAGTTGCGGGAATTCTTGGCTAGGGTACGGGCATTATTGCGCCGTTTTTCGACTCCTCACCCTTCAGTGTTGCAGGTGGAAGACTTACGATTAGATCTCGATAATCAAATGGGCGATCGCCAGGGACGCTTAATCCCATTATCCCAAAAAGAATGTCATCTGCTCGCCTATTTTATGCAACATCCCGGTCAACTCCTTACCCATAACCAAATTTATCGAGCTACCTGGAGCACCGAGGAATCACCTAATAGTAATGTTTTAGCCGCTCAAGTGCGTTTGCTACGCCGAAAAATCGAATTACCTGGAGAACCCTCCTTAATTCATACCGTTTATGGCAAAGGTTATCGGTTTGGCAGCCTGGCCGATTAAAATAGAGCAAATGTATTCTTAATATAGAGCATAGACTATATACAGACTATCGCTTCACCGCTAAAATCCCTAATGCGAAGTTGACTTGAGCGCATCGTTATCTCTGTTCCCCTTGCTTGAGTGCAGTACAATGTTAAAGAGAATTCGTTTCTTAAAAAGAATAAATTTACAAACCAGGCTGTTTTTAGCTTTTCTAACCCCCACCTCGATCACTTTGCTCACTATCATACTTGGAGTACTAGCAGTCAATCGATTAAATAGCTATAGTTACCAATTAAGTGAAAATAATTTGCCCAGTATTGATGGCTTAGCGTGGATGTTAAGCCGGAGAATTTCCCAGCCGATTGATCGACAGTTTAACACCTTAATCAAGGATTTGGAACTTGCCCGTGACACGCTAGAAGAAAAGGTGAAAGAACGTACCCAAGAATTACAGGAATCCCTACATCGTCTCACAAAAACCCAATCGCAACTGGTTCAAGCTGAAAAAATGTCAAGTTTGGGGCTATTAGTTGCAGGAGTCGCGCACGAAATTAACAATCCAGTAAGTTTCATTTACAGCAATCTCACACATCTACAAGAGTACACTCACAATTTGCTCGACATGATGCAACTTTACCAAAAGTATTATCCCAATCCGTCGGCTGAAATTCAAGCTGAAGCTCAAGAAATCGATCTCGAATTTGTCCAGGAAGATTTACCTAAAATACTAGACTCGATGCAACTTGGGACCGATCGCATTCAGAAAATTGTGCTGTCGCTGCGGAATTTCTCGCGTTTAGATGAAGCTCAGTTTAAGGCTGTAGATATTCATGAAGGTATCGACAGTACTCTACTAATTTTGCAATATCGTATCAAAGCGAACTCTGAGCGTCCTCAAATTGAAAAAGTACTATAATATCAAATCCTTAAATGTTTGCTACAGATAATGCCTCTAATATAAAGTCCCATCCGGCGATCGATGCAATCTCGG
>NZ_JAGHZN010000045.1:0-42560 GCF_017746735.1 Roseofilum sp. Guam
CCATATGGCGTTGATGTTGAGCCGCAACTTGTAAGAGTGCCTGTGAGGTAATTCTCAAGCCTTCTACACTATCTTTGACTTCGCTAATTCCTTCGCGCATTTCGCTAACGCTCGAAGAGAGTTCGTCGAGCATTTCATCAGTCCATCGCACAACTGCCATTTTTTTGCTCCTTTTTGTTTTAGACTGGTTTCTATTCTATCGTTAATTATCATTGCGTCGAATCAAGTAACGGACTTCTTCAAGGAGAATATTAAAACGCTCGTCATTTTCCGCTTGACGTTGTCGCTGTTCCATTTTAGCTTGACGTTCTTCCCTTTCAGCTTGACGTTCTTCCATCTGTTCCATATGGCGTTGATGTTGAGCCGCAACTTGTAAGAGTGCCTGTGAGGTAATTCTCACTATCTTTGACCTCACTAATGCTTTCCCGTAGCTCACTGATACTTTCGCGCATTTCGCTCACGCTCGAAGAGAGTTCGTCGAGCATGTCATCAGTCCATCGCACAACTGCCATTTTTTTGCTCCTTTTTGTTTTAGGCTTGTTTCTATTCTAATACAGCACTTCGTGGAGTAATCGGTAATGGAAAACTATTTTTGATGCTATAGCGCCGATTTTTAAAGCATTTTATGGGAATTCCCTCAAAATAAAAATTTAGCTGTTCCAACCCAAATCTGATTCACTTATCCCCCGTTGCTAAAGACAGTTTTCAAAGGCACTCCTAGCCACCCTTCAAAGTTTTTCAGTTGCAGGGATAAAGGATTAGGTAAAGGAGTCAGATAATAAGACGTAGGCTTAGGTTCGGCTAAGGTGACGGTTACAGTTTTGAGTTCATCTCCATGGAAGAGAGTTAGGGTCATCGAATCTCCAGGATTATAATCTTTTAAGCGATCGCTCAAGTCATCTGCACTGACTCGCAACCCGTCTAAGGCTAATAGCTCATCTCCCGGATCAATGCCGATAGTATAGGCAGGAGAATGGCTCTCGACATATTTAACCCGATTCCGTCCCTGTTCTGCTCTAACGGTGATTCCGAGGTGGGGAATATCCGGTGATTTAATTTCAGCTTTGAGTTGTAAACCAAAGGGTTTCAGATAAGTGTTAAACGGCAGATCTTCGGTGGTATCGAGGGCTTTATAGAAGAAGTCTTCTAAGGACATATGGGCAACGGATTCAATGGTGGAGAGCAGTTGCTGCGGGGTATAACCGGTTTCCGTTTTGCCAAAATTGTCCCACATTTGTGCCATCACATCATCGAGCGATCGCCGGTTTTGATGATGAGCGCGAATCATTAAATCGAGAATCAAGGACACCAACTCGCCTTTGAGGTAATAGGACATTTGATTATTACGGCTATTGGCATCGGAGCGATAGAGCTTAATCCAAGCGTCAAAACTCGATTCATGTAGGGGTTGAATCCAACGACCGGGGGTATTTTGATAGCGGGTGATTTCCTTGCTCAATTCGTTCAAAAAATGTCGAGCGTCATAAATGCCTGCTCGCAAGGGAATTACCAGGTCATAATAGGAGGTTGCTCCTTCACAAAACCACAGAGATGAGGTATAATTTTCTTGGGTGTAGTCATAGGTTTCTAGTCCGCTGGGGCGCAACCGTTTGACATTCCAAAGGTGGAAAAACTCATGGGCAACCAGTTGCATGAATGAGGCGTATTTTTCCCGTTCGCGAAAACTAAAGCGGTCGAAAATCAAAGAGCAAGAATCTTTGTGTTCGAGTCCGCCTCGACTGCGAGCCAGGTGGAGGATAAAAAGATAGCGATCGTAGGGGAGTCCGCCAAAGAGTTCGGATTCAACTTCAATAATTTTTTCAATATCATTAATGGCACTTTCTGCGGGAAGATTTCCTTGGCCCCAAACGGCTAATTCATGGGTTTTGTTTAGGGTTTGGAAATAATAGATAGCATGGGTTCCAATTTCAAAGGGGCTATCGAGGAGGTGATCGAAGTTGTTGGCTTGAAAAATAGCACTCTCTCGCCCAACTTTCGGGAGGGCAGTACTAATCTTCCAAGTCGTATCCGGAACGAGGATTTTTACCTGAATGGGTTGTTGTTCCATGCCAAGTACCTGGAAAAACAGGCAAGTCCCATTAAAATAGGCATGGGAGCTATCTAAATGGCTGGTGCGAACGGTGAGTTCATTGGCATAGATGCGATAAAACACGAAAACATCTGAAGTATTTTCTGTCTTAATTTGCCAATGGTTTTTACTCTTTTTGTGATAAACCAAAGAACTTTGTTCTAAGTCATGAACTTGAAATTCTTGTAAATTCTTAGCATATTCTCGAACCAAGTATGAACCAGGACTCCAAACCGGAAATAGGAGGTCAAGGTGGTCAGCTTGCCAACCGGAAATACTGAGGGTAACGTCATAGAGGTGGTTGCTCGGCTGGGGCATAGCCACTTGATAGGCGATCGCCACTTGATGCTCATCAGAGCGCGTCGGTTGAGGGATAGAGGTTTGAGTCATAGTCGTTAAGAACAGATAAAAATAGACATCAGGAAATTGAATTAACCCATTCCGGCTAAATGGTTGAGTTGCTTTTTGTTAATTAAACACAATCGGTTTTCTTCAGTATGGATCGCAATCCATTTTTTTTCTTGCAACTTTTCCATAATTTTCTGAGTTTCTTGTAAGCCGATATCCGAGACATCCGCTAAATCTTGAAAGGCAACATTAAAAATGACTACTCCTCGTTGAGTGTCGAGTCCATACTCTTCGGCTAACCGAATCAGAGTATTGGCCAGTTTAACGGCAGGCGGTTGGTTTCGCAGTTGAAAGCGAACATTATTTTGCCGCAGACGGCGAACCATCAACTGCAACATGCGATGATGGAGCTGGGAATCATTAAACAGAGCTTGAATAAATCGCTGGGCTGATACGCTCATCAAGGTAACCGGACAAAGGGCAATAACATCAGTGGAGCGGGGAGATTCATCTAAAATCGCCATTTCTCCAAAAAAGTTACCCGGGCCGAGAACAGCGATCGTCATATCATTTTTATCGGACAGACGGCGGACTTTGACCCAACCCGATACAATAAAAAACACCGCATTTCCCCAAGCATCTTCCATTAACACCGCTCGTTGGGCAGGATATTCATGCTCTTGGGCAATAGACAATAGGCGATCGAGGGTCTCCGGGTTGGCGGTATTGAATAGGGGAAATCGTTCACTAAATTCTTCAGTAGTCAACATGAAAGGTGTTGGCGTTAAGCTTAACGGAAGGGGTTAGAGGTAGACCCAGGGGTGGGGAAGGACAGGATGGAGTTGACTGCTGATTGGCTAAATTGGGCTAGAGACAATCTGAGTAGCAGTCGTTCTATCCTAATTAATTCTATCGGTTGGTGGGCAGCACGAGGCGATGGAATCAAGTATGAGGGGTCGCCCAGATTATCTAAAAATGTGTAGGAATGTTGCAAAACTTCAAATTTGCGCTAGGATAATCCTTAAAGTCGCCGTCAAGGGCCGAGGACAACTCATTGAGTGGATCGAGCGGCACAAAAGCGGTGCATTTCCAACAGGTGAGAGACAACAGCAAAGCATTTTTGGCTTTACCAGCTTAGTCTCAACCGAAGCGATCCACTGAATGAAAAACTCCATGGGCAATAAGCCAACAATTGCGATCGCCCACTTGGGCTGTGAAAAAAACCGAATTGACACCGAACATATGCTCGGTTTGCTCGTTCAAGCAGGCTACGGCGTTGATTCAAACGAAGAGTTAGCCGATTATGTCATTGTTAACACCTGTAGTTTTATCCAAGAGTCTCGACAAGAATCGGTTCAAACCCTCGTCGAACTAGCAGAGGCTGATAAAAAAATTGTGATTACGGGCTGTATGGCCCAACACTATCAAGAAGATCTCCTCGATGCCCTACCGGAAGCGGTAGCAGTCGTCGGAACAGGGGACTATCATAAAATAGTGGAGGTGATGGAACAGGTGCAAGGCGGCGATCGCCCGATCGCAGTTTCCGCCAATCCAACCTACATCGCCGATGACCAAACCCCTCGCTATCGGACAACCACCGAAGGGGTTGCCTATCTGAGAATTGCCGAAGGATGTGATTATAAATGCGCGTTTTGCATCATTCCCCACTTGCGTGGAAAGCAGCGATCGCGCCCCATCGAATCCATCGTTGCTGAAGCCCAAAAATTAGCAGATGAAGGGGTTCAAGAACTCGTCTTGATTTCCCAAATTACCACCAACTATGGAGCCGACCTTTACGGGAAACCCCAACTGGCTCAACTGCTGAGGGCACTTGGACAGGTCGATGTTCCTTGGATTCGGATGCACTATACCTATCCGACTGGCTTTAGCCCAGAAGTAGTTGCCGCTATCCGAGAAACCCCCAATATTCTGCCTTATCTCGATTTACCTCTGCAACACTCCCATCCAGATATTCTTCGGGCTATGAATCGCCCTTGGCAAGGTCAGGTCAACGACCAAATTATCGAAAACCTGAAACAAGCGATCCCTAACGGAGTCTTCCGAACCACCTTTATTGTTGGTTTTCCGGGTGAAACCCAAACCCACTTCGATCACTTGTGTGACTTTGTAGATCGTCATCAATTCGATCATGTTGGCGTATTTGCCTTTTCTCCCGAAGAAGAAGCCCCCGCTTCTGGCTTTGACAACCCAGTTCCGGAACCGGTCAAAGAAGAGCGCCGCAATCACCTAATGGAGCGACAACAACCCATTTCCCTGAGCCGAAATCAGGCTGAAATCGGTAAAACCGTCGATGTGCTGGTTGAAGGAAGTTTCCCAGACACCCAAAATTTAATCGGTCGCTGTGCCCGATTTGCTCCAGAAGTCGATGGTGTTGTGTACGTCAGACCCCAAGGAAATTCGGAACCCCTAGGAAAACTGATTTCCGTCAAGATTACAGATGCGGATGCTTATGACCTCTATGGCGATCAAGTTTAGAGCCAGACCTCAACTGCGATCGATAACTGTCCCATGGCTGTGTAAATTACGCTGACATCGGACTTAAAATTTCCACTCATATTAAGGAGTATTAATGACTGTTTCATTTCAAGAACTCGGAATTTCTGACAATCGTGCCCAATACCTAGAAAGCATTGGGTTTGTTGAACCCACAGAAATTCAAACCAAAGCCATTCCCCATTTGCTTCAGAATCAAGATGTGGTTGGCCAAGCGCAAACGGGAACGGGTAAAACCGCGACCTTTGCTCTGCCGATTTTAGAGCGGCTCAATCTTGAACAGCGCAACCCCCAAGCTTTAATTCTGACCCCAACGCGGGAATTAGCTGAACAAGTCCGCAAAGCCATTCGCGATCTAACCGGAGATAAACGGATTCGGGTGACCGCTATTTATGGTGGGCAGTCCATTGAGCGCCAGATCCAACGGCTCAGAAGTGGAGTGCATATTGTAGTAGGAACCCCAGGACGGGTGATCGATCTGCTTGAGCGCAAGGAGTTAACCCTCCAAGACCTCTCTTGGGTGGTTTTGGATGAAGCCGATGAAATGTTGAATATGGGCTTTATTCAAGATGTGGAGAAAATCCTCTCCCAAGTGCCCACAGAGAGACAAACGGCCTGTTTCTCCGCTACCATGCCCCCCTCTATTCGTAGTTTAGTGCAACGGTTCCTGAAATCACCGATTACGGTAACCGTTGAACAACCCAAAGCTGCTCCGGTTCATATTGAACAAATTGCTTATATGATTCCGCGCGGATGGACAAAACAACGGGCACTGCAACCGATTCTGGAAATGGAAAGCCCGGATTCAGCGATTATTTTTGTGCGTACTCGTCGCCAAGCGGCTGAGTTGACCAGTCAACTGCAATCGGCTGGCTATAGTGTGGATGAGTATCATGGGGATTTGAGCCAATCCCAACGGGAGCGCTTAATGACTCGCTTCCGCCATCGCCAGGTGCGTTGGGTCGTGGCAACTGATATTGCAGCGCGAGGCTTGCATGTGGACGACCTGTCCCATGTGATTAACTACGATTTACCGGATAACCTGGAAAATTATGTCCACCGTATCGGGCGGACGGGACGTGCAGGTAAGGATGGTACGGCGATTTGCTTGGTACAATCCTTTGAGCGCCGTAAACTGACTCAGATTGAACGGTATATTCGTCAACGGTTAACCGTGAATCGGATTCCAACTCGCGCCCAGATCGAGGCTCGTCATATTGACCGTCTGCAAGATCAAGTCAGTGATGCCGTAACTGGGGAGAGAATGGCTTCATTCTTGCCTTTAGTTGCCAGGTTGAGTGAAGAGGGCTATGAACCCCATGCGATCGCCGCTGCTGCTCTGCAAATGGCTTATGATACCACTCGTCCCGCTTGGGCACAAACCGACTATGATGCCACGGAAGATGATGTTAAATACAGTACTCCTAAGCCGAAGCTGGCTAAACGGAATCGGAATGCATCTTCCATGCGTGATAAGCGCGAAGACCGGGTTGGAGCGAGTGAACAATCCTAAACCAGCAGTTCAGTAGTCACAGTACAATCAGGGAGGCTTAGGTTGAAAATAGTTCAGAAGCTACCCTGGCCCTCCCTGGCCATCTTATTAATTTCTTATACCAGTTTTGCGGCAGCCCTGCCCCCTCTGAATTGGTTAGATGAACCTCCGTCATTCTCGGCGGAGGTTCGTCTTTGGATTCTGGCAACCCTATTAGCGCTGAGTTTTACGGCTTTGCTCACGGCTCCTTTACGGCAACTCAAAGAGGGGATGGTGAAGGGATTTCAAAGTGATTTAGGGTTATTGTTAGGAGTGGTGACTCTGGGCTTTTTCTCTGTGTTAATTTTATCCCGAATTCATGTGTTTTATCGGGGCTTTGTTCTGCTGTGTTCGGGGGCATTGGCTCGCCTAGATTTACAAACGTTAGGGTTTACGGAGTGGCAAGCCTTTTTTATTTTAGCCATCACCTCTGTTTTAGGCTTAATCGTGGGTTGGATGATGGCCTATTTGAGTTAATTTAGAGCAGGCGAAAGATAAAGGGATAGCGATAGGATGTTTCGGGTTGGCTTAGGCAATGGGCGATCGCCAAAACGGGTAAGATCACACTCATAATTTGCAATAGTCCCAACAAAGGCCAACCAATTAACACAATGGTGAGTACGCCAAAAATGATTTCGTATAACCAGACATTAAAGTGGAAATTGAGGGACTCTTTGGCATTCTGCTTGACAACCGGATCGTCGGAGATCACAGAAATGGCGATCGGTACTCCCACCGAAACCCACAATAAACTAAAGAAAATAGAGCCTTGACACAGAGCAGAAAGTAACTTGCGCTTATCTGGATCGTACATTATTCTCTCCACTGACTTGAATTTCTACATTCATAGTAATCAATGCCCTCAATCAGCTTCCATACGGATTACCGTCTGCTCATGAAGAATGAGATGGTTGTATAGCAGAGAAGGTCTTGGCTAGGATGCAAGGAGCTTAGAGCAACGTGTTATAGCCCGTACAATTAGAATTTAAGGTTTTTGAAGATGCGGTGGTTGATGTAGTCAAAGCGGATCTAGTGGCGATCGCCAGATGATATCAAGTCCGATTAAACCGCTATAATTGCCAATCATCGTAGGGTGAGCAGGAGAAGTCCACTATTGATTCAACTGCGACAACTCTATGTCCTGCCCACCCTAAGCGCTACTTTATTTCAATGGATTACCCGGACCTGAGATGAGACTTTATCTTATTCCCTTTATCTATAGCAAACATTTAAGGATTTATAGCGCTTTGCCCTAGGGAATAAGAAATAGGGAATAGGCTTTTGGTACATAGCTTTGAGGGTTCAACACTGTCCCTCATAAGGCAAGCAAAGCGCTGTAATATTAGATAGAGTCCAAACAATTACCATCTTTTAAGATTCTTAGGAGTCGATCTTCGAGCTTCAAATTGTCTGTATAAATGCTCCCTGGTATTTTAATACCGTTTAAATTAATGTAAGAAAAATTAATGTCATTCATTTCCATTTTAGTAAAAGTAGATGCTGTAAAATCGACACCACTAAAATTGACCCGAGAAAAATAAACATCATGCATTTTCGCTTTAGTAAAATCAGCTCTGGTTAAATTGGCACCGTAAAAACCAATATCATACCAAAGAGCATTACTTAAATTAACTTCTCTCAAATCCGACTCTTTTATTGCTGATTCCCATAAAGTTGTTCTTTTGAGATTCGCTCCTCTCAAATTTACTCGATTAATTTCAACTCGTTCTAAATCCATAAAACTAAAATTAACTCCACTTAAGTTCATCCCTTCACCGAACTGGAATAAGGACTCTAAATCATCATTATTGACATACTTAAAATTGGAATCACTCAAATCAAAATCTTTAAAATCTACCTCTTTGTCATAAGAATCAAACCACAAATTAATTCCAGAAAACATTCTTTCTCCTCTCCCATGTCTAGCAATTAATTCTTCAATACTCATTATTCTTTTCTTCCAAACCGATTGTTCTATATTGGTGAGTTCCAAGTTTTTTGCCTTTCTCCAACTTGAGTCAACTAAAAACGTTTCTTCTAGATTAGATCCAGTTAGATCGGTCTTGATTAAATTAGCTTCGCTCAAATTAGCTCCCGTTAAATTGCAGTTAGTCAAGTTAGCATCATCGAGATCTGCTCTATACATTTGAGCGTCATTGAGATCTGAATTAGTTAGATTGGCATCACTTAAACGAACTTCCTCAGCGTTCGCCTCTTGTAA
This sequence comes from Roseofilum sp. Guam, assembly GCF_017746735.1. Taxonomy (NCBI): domain Bacteria; kingdom Bacillati; phylum Cyanobacteriota; class Cyanophyceae; order Desertifilales; family Desertifilaceae; genus Roseofilum; species Roseofilum sp. Guam. The sequence continues at coordinate 8,704 of NZ_JAGHZN010000045.1, forward strand.
ATTGACTTCCTTTAAACTAGCTCTGCTCAAGTTAGCACACGTTAAGTTAGATCCCTGAAGATTGCACCGATCTAAATTTGCATGTTCCAGATTTGCATGTTCCAGATTTGCTTCTTGGAATTGCGCTCCTCTTAAATCAAACCCTTGTAGATCAGCCTCAGTTAAGTCAACTCCGACAAAATCTCTTTCTCCATCTCCATAACGTTCTCTTAGTTCTTTGACATCCATAGTGTTATCCGCTAAAATATAAAAATATAGAGAATATAATTATACCATAAAAACGCCACTTCTATGAATTATGATAATTGTGTTTACCGCAAACCAGGGGTTATTATCAATTTGCGAAATGCTGAGGATATTGCTCTATGCCAAGGGACAAGGTTTCCTCTTTCGATGACATTCAGAGAATTATGCGATTTCCATAACGCTTTGGCTGGAACGACAAGCCATAACTCCTTCGCTGAAAGGGAAGATCTAATTGGTAAAATGTGTTTCGCAATTCGCGAAGAAGATCGGAAAGTGATGGATTACGATCTCACCTTGGGCGAAGCTAATATTGAACCCGGAACTGAGTTTATTTTGGCTTTTGAAGGGGAAGAAATTAAGGATAGCGATCCGCCCCAAGTTCAGCTAGAAATTAAAAATTTATTTTCTCCAGAAGTCGCCCTACTTTCTAGATGGAAACCAGCGCAAACAGATGAGGTTTACTTACCAATGCAGTTAACGGTTGGCGCTCAAAATAGAGAAGAAAAGGTCACTTTTTATTTTGTCGTAGCGACTCCGAAGGGCTTCCAAACACAGTTAAACGAGACTTGGAAAGATTATGTTGTTATCAAAGAAACAGCTTTCTTGATAATAGAGAACTATGAATGGAATCAATTCTACAAATTTGTTTCTGATATTGTTAAGTCTTGCCGAAGGAGAAGTTGGGATAATTGTGTCTCGCTTTTATCTGCTGTCTTTAGAGATAACTAGTATGATGATTACGATGACAATACTCTTTTTGATGATGACAATTTTATTGATGAAGATTGAATGGCTCGCGCTCTAGCCGAAACGAGCGGTAAAGAAGATAACGAACGAGGCTTAGTCCTGCGCTATCATACAGCGCTTTGCGCTGCTATGAGGGACAGTATTGAATCCTTAAAGCCATATACCACAACCCTATTCCCTATTCCCTATTCCCTAGCGCAAAGTGCTATAAAGCCAGTGGTTTCTGGGTTCCCATGACCGATGATGGCGGCTTTGTTACCATTGAGAAGAGAGGAGTGCCACAAGAACTGAATCCGGACAATGAGATTTACCAGCAAGAAGACGAGAGTTATTATCAGGATTACAGAAATATATTCAAGATAACTTTATGGGGCAAGATAAACCCTTAATCTTGCTTCCTGAATGGATAACGAATCTACCATTACCCATTACTGCGCGTAGCCCTATATCGCTATCCGAAAGCCAAACGTATTACCTCGATAGTTCGCCCACAACATATTACGATGAGCCGAACGGCAATTGAGCAACTGATTACTCCAAGAACCCCCACGTATGACTTTTAATTCCGGTTGATCGCCAGATAACCAAGATTCTCCGTTATTGGGTGCAAGATTGTAGGTGTTGTGCCAGTGGTCATTGCACCATTCCCAGACATTACCATGCATATCATACAACCCAAATCGATTAGGGTTAAAACTTCCGACTGCCCTAGTTTTAAGCTCTCGTTCTGAGGGATTAGGCAGTTTGTAATTGGCTAAGTCAATGGTTAGCGTTTCACCAACATGAAATGGAGTTGTACTTCCGGCGCGACAGGCATATTCCCACTGAGCTTCTGAGGGTAAGCGATAGTTTCGTCGAGTGTGGGAAGAGAGTCTCAAACAAAATTCCTGTACTTCATCCCAGGAAATTTGTTCAACGGGTAAATCATCTCCTTGGAAATGAGATGGCTTAGATTCTAAGCGAAGGTTGATTTGTGGAAAAGAGGCGACTCTATGCCATTGGGCCTGGGTAACCTGAAATTTCCCTAAATAAAAGGGAGCAACTGTGACTACATGTTGCGGACTTTCATCAGATTCTTGGTTGTCTTCATCCCCAGGAGAACCCATCAGAAAGGTGCCTCCGGGTATAGAGACCATTTCTAAACAAACTCCATCCCCTAAGTCTTCTTGAAAAGATTGGGCTTGGCAATTCTGGCGCTCAAGGACTTCTCCACGATGATTAACAGTAACGACTTCAAAGTTAAATGTTGAGCATTTTGGCAGTTCATGATTAGAGAATTTTTGTAAGTCCTCCTCGTGCTGAGAAATTTCTGTGGGATCATCAGGGTTAGTCTTGGCTGACGATAATTCAAACTCAGGTGCAGTTAAGTCAGAATTTTTAACGACTTCAACGTTAAATGTTGAGCGTTTTGGAATGTTAGAAATGGGAGCAGGAGATAAATCTAGTTCGGTAATAAGTGTGGGATTATCTGGGGCAATGGCAGCAGGAAAAATAGGATGGGTTTCTTCAGGTTGCAAGTTTCTGAGAGGATTCGGTTCAGCAATCGGAGGAGGTTTGGAAATTAAGGGAGATGAGAGGGCGTTTATGGCTTCTAGGGCTTCTGCTCCGTAGGAATAGCGATCGCCGAAATGATAGCAGACCATTTTCCCTAAAACTTCCTCAAACTCCTTCCTCACGGAGGCGAACTGTTTCCATAATATCTCTTCAGTCTCCGGGTCTTTCGGGAGTTCTGGCAAAGATTTTCCCGTTAAGGCTTGAATCGCCATGACTCCCACGGCATAAATATCACTACTGAACTTCGGACGACCGATCGCCTGTTCGCTAGGCATGTAATTGGGAGAACCGATAATCACCGATACGGGAGTCTGGGACGTTCTTCCAGTCGAAGGGTGAACCTGGGAAAGGGTTTGCTTAACTGCACCAAAATCAATCAGAACCAGTTGGTTATCGAGCGATCGCCGGATGATATTACTCGGTTTTAAGTCTCGGTGAATCACTCCCTGTTGATGAACAAAATCCAAAGGAGTCAAAATATCTCTTAACAAGGCGATCGCCCGATCTTCCTGCCAGGGTTGTCCCTCTCGGATCTCAGAGGCGAGTTCATGACCCTGAATATACTCTTGAACTAAGTAAAATTCCTCCTCTTGTTCAAAAAAGGCTAACAAACGGGGGATTTGGGGATGTTCTCCCAACCGTTGTAAGATTTGAGCTTCAGTGGTGAACAACCGCTTGGCGACTTTTAGAGCATCCGGGTCATCCAATTGGGGTTTGAGTTGCTTAACCACACACAGAGGATGACCCGGGAGGTGATGATCTCTGGCAAGAAATGTTTTGCCAAACCCCCCTTGACCGAGTTCTTGCTCAATTTGGTAGTGACCTGCTAACACTTGTCCCATAATCTGGGGTGTTGTTAATAAAATACCCCATCTAGAATAGCGCAGAACACTAAGGAGGCAATAGGCAGGAATCGCAATAGGCAATAGGGTATTGGTGTGTGCCGAAAAACAGTCCCTACTCATTATTCCCTATCTGTCATTTGACTCGAACCTTTCTAGAGAGAGCCGTAAGTCGCTCAGATGATACTGAACCATATTTTCTACAACGGTTTTAATTGCTTTCATCGGTGCAACTTTGTCATACATCGCAATCGTCACTTCATTAATACTATGGGGCCCCTCAGAGAACTGCTGAATAATTTGTGCCAAAATAATCTGTAGTTCTTCCATCGCAGGGAATCGCTCCACTCCAGTACCGAGTAGAGGAAATGCAATACTTTGAAAACCCTCTTGATTGGCCGTCTCTAAGCAAGTTTGCACTGCTTGTTGAATCGTTGATTTATAGATATTTTGGGAAAGAATGGACAAATCAGAAGCGAAATTCATCACTGCTGCATGATAAATCTTCTCTGCCCATAGGTAACCTGCGGTTGTCGCTGCGATCGCCCCTAATTTTAAAGGTTGTAATGTTTGGGCTTCTTTATACACTTCAATTCCACCAATGGAACGAATTTGTTTAGAAACGCCTACCCCCATAGTTAAGTAAGTATCGTCTGAGCTAACAATCACATCAGCCGTCAGATTAGTAATATCTCCTTGATAGAGTTTGATTGATTTGCCTTGTACGCCTAATTCACAAATCCATAATCCCCCCCATTGATCGCGTTGATTGATCGGTTGAAAGGTTACTGGTTGTGATGATTCTGGACGAATAGAAGCAGAAAAAGACACAACGGTGGGAGAGTCAGGGGAAACGGGTTCCGCTTTGGGAATCGGAGAAGGAGGGGAAGTTGGGGAAATAGAGAGGGAATTGACGGCTTCTAGAGCTTCTGCGGCGCAGGAGTAGCGATCGCCAAAATGATAGCGTACCATCTTCCCTAATACAGCCTCTAACCCTGAACTCACGGATGCCAATGGTTGCCAAAGAATCTCTTCAGTCTCCGGATCTTTCGGGAAGTCTCTAGGCAATACTCCCGTTAGGGCTTGAATCACAATAATCCCCACCGCATAAATATCACTGCTGAATTTCGGGCGACCGATTGCCTGTTCGCTGGGCATGTAATTGGGAGACCCGACAATGACCGATAAGGGAGTCTGGGCGCTTTTATCCATTGAAGGGGTTAATTCTGAGAGGGTTTGCTTGACTGCGCCAAAATCAATCAGAACCAATTGGTTATCGAGCGATCGCCGGATAATATTACTCGGTTTTAAGTCCCGGTGAATCACCCCCTGTTGATGGACAAAATCTAAAGACATCAAAATATCTCTTAACAGGGCGATCGCTTGACGTTCATCCCAGGGTCTACCCTCTTGAATCTCCTGCGTTAGCTCATGACCCTGGATATATTCTTGGACAAGATAAAACTCCTCCTCTTGTTCAAAAAATGCCAACAACCGGGGAATTTGGGGATGTTCTCCCAAGCTTTGTAAGGTTTGAGCTTCCGTTTTGAACAAGCGCTTGGCGACTTTCAGAGCATGGGAGCCGTGCAATTGGGCTTTAAGTTGCTTTACCACACACAGAGGATGACCCGGGAGGTGATGGTCTCTAGCCAGAAACGTCTTGCCAAACCCCCCTTGACCCAATTCTTGCTCAATTTCGTAGTGACCGCCTAACACTTGTCCTATAGCTTGGGGTGTTCTTGATGCAATACCCCATCTAGGATAGCTTAAAATGATTAACAGAATTAGAACAGTTCTACAGTGATTCTCCTAAACCCAAATCGTAAATTGACCAGGTACAGTGCGGAAATTAGCCGCACTCAACTGGGTCGAATTAACCCCTTCAACAATGACCAGAAAATCGAGCGATCGCCCAATACTCTTGACTAAACGATCATTCCTCATCAGGAGATAGGGGCTGTTGGGCGGAATGTCTCACATGCAGGATATACACGGTCTGTTCAGTTACGGTGAAAAGGATGCGGTAGATGTTTTTCCCTTTACCGTAGAGGAGTTGCCGGATTTCTAGTTCAAAAAAATTGTTTTCAAAAGCAAGAGAACAACGGAGGGGCATTTACTCTAGGGATAAAATTGCTTTGTAGAGGCCTTCTAACTAACTTCTGGCTTGGCTGGGGGAATAGTTACTCACCCAGTAATACGCATCTTTGATACCTTTCTAATTCTATGTTATCCCCGATCGCGCAAGTTGGGAACTGTGGCGATCGCCTGAGCTTGAGTTCAAGGATTACCCTCTTTGTCGCTTGGGAAATTTGCCGATTCACAACATATTGTGCTATCAAATCAGAAGATGTGCTGGATCTGTAAAATGCACATTTCTACAACCTCTCTAAACTCCTATGAGGTGTAGTGAGTCTAAGGTTTGACTGCGGCTGCTGAACCTCAGTCAAGATCCCTTCAAAACAAAACACCATTGAGTTTTTGACTGGTATCTTATGCAGCCAAAGAATATTTTGCGTCTTCTGCGAGCATTGGCTCGGCAGGGACTTGATGTGCAATACAATCATCAATCCTACTCTGTGCGTTGGAGTGACTCCTGCGATACCCCGATCGCTGAAGTTCTGTTACCCGAAGATTTTCCCGTTGAGGTAAAAGCACTTAAGCAACTGGCCAATTTAGCAACAGTCAAACATCCGGCTGGAGGATGGGTGAGTCGTATCTGTGCCACCCCTGATTTTCACCCAGGTGATGCTGGGGTAGCCATTGGTTCTGTGGTAGAAACATCAAGGCAAGTGATTCCTGCTGCTGTCGGATCGGATATCAACTGTGGAATGCGGCTTCATGTAGCCGATCTATCGGTTGAACAATTTTTAGCAAAGCGCGATCGCTTTGTTGAACTCGTTAAAGGAGATTTCTTTTTTGGTAAACGCGATGTTACCATGACTGCCCAAGCGATGCAGACTCTGTTTCAATATGGAACCATTGGCTGGTTAGATACCATGCTCGATCAACCAACAGGAACCATTGTCCAATCAGACCTCAATCAACTCGCGAGTGAGATCGATCGCATCTTTCTCCAAGGTTCGATGACTGGCCATCTTCGCTGGGCACCAGAGGAATTAGTTCCGGATACAGGACAAGTTCGAGATGGTGGACTGGCAACCATTGGCGGTGGCAATCACTTTGTCGAGGTGCAGTGGATCGATCGCATCGAAGATCGTCAACTTGCCTATCAGTGGGGAGTTCGCGAAGGACAACTTGCTTTTATGGTTCACTCAGGTTCTCGGAATGTGGGTAAATATATTGGTGGGATATGGCGCGATCGCGCCCAAGCATTATGGACACCAGGTCTAAAATATCCCCAATCCCGATTGTTTCCCCTCTCATCAACCGCTCATCCAGAAGTCGTTGCTGATTACCTACAAGCAGAAGCAACAGCCGCCAATTATGCGTTTGTCAATCGTCTACTGCTCGCAGAACTGCTACGATTACGGTTGCGCCAAGTGTATGGCGATCTCGAGATCCCCTTGGTATACGACTTGCCTCACAATATCACCCTTTCTGAAGGTCAAGGCTGGGTGACTCGCAAGGGGGCATGTCCCGCTCATGTCGGTCAGCCCGTCATCATCCCCGGTTCAATGGGTACGCCATCCTATCTACTCGTCGGTTTAGGAAATCATGATTGGTGTTGTTCGGCTTCCCATGGGGCTGGTAGAGCGCGTTCTCGCTTTGATTTAAACCGCAAGGGAAATCAGGAAAGCGAGGATGAGTTGGGGTTAACTGGGGTTGATTGCATTACCCTGCGAGAAGAACGACGGATTGAAGAAGCACCGGCTGCTTATAAACCGATCGCACCTGTCATTGATGCTCAGGTACAGGCTGGCCTAGTGCAAGTCGTGGCTCGTATGCATCCAATTCTGACATTTAAGGCTTGATTTCGGTTGAGAATTGAAGCTCAAGGGGTTTAGGGGCGATCGCTCTCCCTAAACCCAAATTGTAAATTGACCCGGTACTGTCCGGAAATTGGCCGCACTCAACTGGGTCGAATTAACCCCTTCAACAATGACCAGAAACTCCCCGGTTTGCATATCCTGAATAATCGTCTGATTGCCACTTCCCGGCGAGATATTCAAATCCTCAAAGCGCAAACCATTGGTTAAACCAATCAGATCTTCCCCCATACGGAAATCTGTAAATACATCCGCATCTTCCAAGCGACGGCCTCCTGTCGTGCGAGCATTCGGAGTCACAGAGGCACCAATAACAAAAATATCATTGCCTGCGCCTCCAGTTACCGTATCGCTGCCATTATCACCATAGAGAATATCATCCCCAAAATCCCCGAATAATTGGTCATTTCCTTGACCTCCTCGGAGGATATCATTTCCCTGTCCCCCATAAATCTGGTCTTCATCCCGGTTCCCATTAATCTGATCGTCTCCTCGGTTACCAAAAATGCGATCGTTATTTTGCCCTCCAAAGATCACATCATTCCCTTGGCCACCAAAAACCACATCATCGCCTCGATTTGCTGAAATCAGGTCTACGCCTTGGTTTCCATAGATTTGATCGTTATCATCAACACCATAGAGGCTATCATTACCCTCCAAACCTAAAATCAGATCGGAAAAGGGTGTTCCACCGAGAAGATCATTGAAAGGGGTTCCTGTAATGGTTGCCATAGATATACCTCCTCACTACCAACAGCGATCGCGGATCACCCTTGCATAATCGCAAGTCTAGGGGGAATTTGTCCAGAGAAACGAAGAAAGTCTAATCTTTCAGTCAATAGACTCGAAAGGAAAGAAGAAAACCCGGTTTCCTTACATTACCTATTGCCTGACACAGTGCAAGAACTCACTCAGGCTTTCATAGACTGATTCATGGGTATATTCATCATCCGGGTGAGCCGGTTGGCCGGGTTGTTGAAAATAGGGTTTTTCTTGATACAGTTGACCCCAACGAAAATCTACTTGCTTGACCAATTCATACAGTAACTGTTCATTCTCTAAAATAGAGATAATCATCTCCTCAAGAGCACGTAATGGATCGTCTAAATGTTGACTCACTTTTGCTTCATCCAGGGTGACCCAGGTTTGTAAAACCGATTGCAAACAGCCGGATGAATCAGATAAATGATTAACAATAAAGCGATTAATTTCAGTGGACGCTTGGACTAATTTAGGAATGGGAGATTCTCCTTTTAAAAAATCTCCCCCTTCTCGACCGATGAGTTCGGCTAAGGAAAACTCGTGTCCAGCACGAGCATCCTGTTCGATTTGACGGTCTTGTTCCGATTGATTGGGAGTAGTCATAATAACAATCTTCTACGATAGTTCATGAGGTTGAGTATTTAGCTAAAATCAATCCCTTGATCGAATAAACCCGTGAGGCGATCGACTTCACTTTGAGCGATATACATGGGATTTCCTGCTAAAATACCAGTTACATTGCGGAAGGGTCTACCAATATGCATTCCTTCCCCATCAATAGAAAATTCACGAATATCTTTATCATGCATCGACCCGCGCATTTTTAAGACGGTCAGTCCCCGTCGCATTTCTCCATACATTTCCACATATCTCAATAAAATAATGGAATCTGTAATCGTGGAAATATGCGCTTCCGTGATCGAAGTTCCTCCCACTAAAGTGGGGGTCGTTGAAGTAAATAATCCAGCGACCTCTTGTTTTTTAATAAAGGAGGTCAATCCAATAATAAATTCCCGAAATCCTTTCAAGCTAGAGACCCGCTCTAGAGCAGAAAGACTATCAACGGCGACTCGATTAGGCTGAAATTCTTCAATTGTTGCTTTCATCTGGATCAGATGATTATCTAAACCTGTAGTTTCTGGATAGCGACAGACCACTCGGAGGAGTCCTTCTTGCTCCATTTTCTGGAAGTCAACTCCCCATCCGATGGCATTGCGATACAGTTGTTCACGACTTTCTTCAAAAGCAAATAAGAGACAGCGCTCATTATTCTGAAAGCCACCAACCATAAATTCAGTGACCATTAAGGTCTTACCGGTTCCCGTTGCTCCAGAAACCAGGATAATTGAATCGCGGAAAAATCCACCTCCGCACATACGATCGAGTTCCGGACTACCGGAGGTAATACGAATATTAGAAGAGCGTTGTTCCAGTTCAATCGCTGATAGGGGAATAATCGTAATTCCTTGTCTGGGAATGATCGTAAATGGGAATTCCCCATTCTGGTGTTCTGTTCCTCGATACTTGAGGATTTCAATGGTACGGCGGCGTTTTTCCTCAGACAGAACATTGCGGAGAATGACCACATTATCAGCTACAAATTCTTCTACACCATAGCGACTAATTTCACCATATTCTGACGTGCGCTCGGCAGTCAGAATCGAAGTCACTTCTAACTCTCGCAACACAGAAGCAATCTTAAACAAGTCACTGCGAACTTGTGCATTATCACTTAAGTGGGAAAAGATCGCTCCCAAAGAGTCCATTGATACTCTTTTGGCTTTATATTTACGGATGGAAAACTCGATCCGGGCTAATAATGCACCGAGATCGTATTCCCCACTGACAATGGGTTTATCTCCGGGTTGGGGAGAGGCATCGACAAAGGCCCATTGACGGTTTTCTTCCCATTGCTGAATTTTCCAACCAAACCCGCGCATATTCTTACGGATTGCTTTTGGGGGTTCTTCAAAGGTAATAAATATACCGTTGTCTCCCCGTTTAATCCCTTCGGCGAGAAATTGGGTGGCAAATACGGTTTTTGCACTCCCTGCTGTTCCCACCACAAGGGTGGCCCGATTTTTTGGTAGCCCTCCTTGGGACAGAAAGTCAAATCCGGGAATACCGGTTTCAAGCTTCTCAATTGCATCTGAGTCTGGATAGTTGTCTACAGTCATTAACGGTAGTTTGATTAATTAAGGATGTAATAGAAAAGAATCTCAGGATTCTTTTCTATTATTGTCCCTCTTCTCTGGAATCAAATCTAGTCCTAAAAGAACTGTATCAGCATTGGACAGATCGCCAATAATCCTTTGAATGGGTTGGGGCAGTTGCTTAATCAGGGTAGGAGTAACTAATATTCGTTCCATTTCTGCCAATTCGGGTTCTTCTAAAACATCAATTATTTTCAGTTCATATTGATCTTCGAGTTGAGTATTACAAATCTCTATAAGATTGGCGATCGCTCGTTGAGATTTCGGCGTATTCCCAGTAATATAGAGTTTGAGTAAATAGTAGTGCATTACGGTTTCAAGTTTTGGTAATTTTTGGTGACGTTTAACTTACTTAAGCCAATAAAGTACTTCCGATAGTAAGAGGCTAAGTAACCCATTAATTCTAAAACCATTAATCGTCCTTCTGAAACATAGGCTTGCGCTTTGACGGGATTGGTTTGTTGGGTTTTCTCTTTCAAAACTTGAGTATGAATATCAACCACATCTCGAGGAGAGGCTTTTAAGAATCCTAGCTGTTCTCCCATATTTCGCAGTTTCTCAGAAATGTTATGTTCAACTCTATAAGCCCTTTGTTCCATAGACAAGTCCATTAACTCTCCATATTCTTGCACAATTTCTTGAAAAATTTCGGGTGACGATTCTCGTAACAGGTATAATCCAAAAAGTTTAGCAGTGATCTGGGTTTGGCCTGTATCAGCGATATGTCTGAGTCCCAATATTTCTTGTTCTTGAAGTCGTTTTAATTGATTTTGCTGTAAAACTTGGAGTTGGCGTTTTTGCTCGATCGCTAATCGTAGGGAATAGACTAAGAGCTTACTATCGATTTGATCTTTGATTAAATATCCCTGTGCCCCCAATTGTAAACATTGAACCCGCAGAGTTTCATCTCTGTTTTCCGTAAATACCACAGTGGCAAGGTAGGGAAATTCCTGTTGAGAGTCCTGTAGGGTTTCCATAGCTTGACTATCTGGGGAATTGAGAGAGATTAACAGAACATCAAAGTGTTGTTCTGAGAGCTGGGCGATCGCGTCTTCTAAGTTATGATAAAACTCTATTTGAAACTCAAGACCCCATATGGCCGAACTGGGAGCCTCATTCAACAACCGATCGACTTGAGTATAATCTTCTGTCTTATTGGTGACCAATAAAACTCGATAAAGTATCATAACTGAACCTTCTATACCCACAATTCAGAGATAGATAAGATTAAACCCATGAAGAAATGTATAGTTTGATTTGAGTTTTCCAAGAATTCCCCCCAGATTATGATGGCTTTCCTGTCAATGTAAATATTTTTTCGGATTTTATCAATGGATTTAGCTCGTACTATAATATAACACCTATACAATAGGATGAGCATAAGTATAGTCAATTCGTTGCCTCGATCGCCACTTAAATCCAAAACAGCCACTCCAGTGAACCCGAAGTCAAGTAATGCGCATCAATCTCCGTGTTTGCAGTGTCGATCCTCTATCGCAAACATCTAAGGATTTGATATAACGCTCCCCTTCTCTGATATACGATTAGGCAATCCGTGGTAATCGGTAGGTGTTAGACAGGTGTCTTAACATATATTCATGAAGCTTTGTTACGATTTACGGGGCTTTGCGGAACCTGGAACTCTCAGTCCGTAGGTTTTCAATACAATTACGTGTATTTATGTGAAGTGAATCCTCCAAAAATCTCAGAAAGTTTAGGGGAAACTAGCACATTTGGTGAATTTACGGTTATCATGATCAAATCTTAATAAAACCTAAAGCCAATACATTGATGGCAGGTTAGTTAAGGGAACACACAGCCATCAGGTCATCTACCATTAAAGGAGTCAAGCGTCTTATGTTAATTCGAGAGATTGTTAACCAAAGTCTAACTCTGGGCTATCTGAGCGTGGAAGCTGAAGAACAACTACGAACTAACCTCAGCCACAAGTACGATGTGGAAGACTTTCGAGCGTTCATGCAATTGCAATTCGCGATTATGAACGGACAAGTGAAGCAGGAAGCTCGCGAACGGTTTTTGGTTGGAGTCATTCACTAAATCATCTTAATGATCAATTGGGCTAACTGCTCGGCACTGTCGCGTACAGCAAGGGAACCCATCGCTTCTGCCATCTTCTCTAGGGTTTCTGGAGATTGGAGTAATTGAGAGACGGTTTGCTTTAAAGTTTCAGCCGTGAGTTGTGTTTGCTCAAAGACTTGAGCTGCTCCCGCTTGGACGAAAATCTGGGCGTTATAGGTTTGATGATCGTCGGCAGCGTAAGGATAGGGAATCAGTAGTGCCGGAGTTTTGGCGATCGCCAATTCCGTCAATGTCCCTGCTCCAGCGCGACTAATGACTAAGGTAGCTCGATGGAGCAAAGCGCCCATATTTTCGTAAAAAGGTAGGACTAAATAGTGCGGATGCTGAATATCCTGAGCTTGAGGATCGTTATTTCCAGTTAAATGTACCACCACTACCCCCCGATCTAACCAGTCTTGCACCGCTTCGCGCACCCGTTGATTCACTGAAACTGCCCCTTGAGATCCACCCATTACAACAATTACAGGCGAATCTTCAGGAATATCTAAAGTTAAGGGTTGGGGATTGAGAAAATCAGCACGAACGGGAGTCCCCATAGAGAGGACATTGGCTTTTTTAAGATATTTTTTAGCATCTTCAAATCCTACAGCGACGTTCGTACACCAGGGAGCTAGAAACCGCGTCACTTTACCCGGTAAGGCGTTAGACTCATGGAGGATAACGGGTAAACCGAGCGATCGCGCGGCAATAATCACAGGAGCAGCAATATAACCCCCTGTGGTAAAAACTCCTTGAAATTGCCCCGTTTTCAATAACCGACGACAGACTCCAATGGAACTTACCAACCCTTGTAACACTCTCAGACTCTTGAAACTCAAGCCTCCTTGAAAGCCTTCAACGGCGATTGTATGTAGGGGATATTGACTAGGGACTAACTGAGTTTCCAAACGGTTGGGAACGCCCAACCATTCAATATGGCAGTTCTGAAGTTGCCCAGCAACAGCCAGCGCGGGAAATAAATGCCCACCGGTTCCACTAGCGGCAATTAAGAGTCTTAAGGGTGAATCAGACATGAAAGGGCTATAGGATATGAATCAGGTACTCTAGAGTTATAGTAATGATTATTTTCCCATAGCGGGTTCAGTAAGTATTGAATTGGTAAATAAATGAGCGATAAGATGATAAATTCGGTTTCCAGTCACCAGAGACGAAGGGCGACATTACCCGGTAGTCGCCTTTGGGCTACCCTGCTGTTGAGTATATCGATCGCCAGTACTGGGGGCAACCTCGGAGTACGAGCTGCTGAAACGGTACCCAACGAGTTAAAACAGGTGATCGAGCAAATCGACAGTAATGCCAGTCAACAGAATCTGCAAGGGGTTTTATCCTTTTACGATCGCCAGTTCGAGAGTGAGGATGGCTTAACCCACTCTAGCCTGGCAGAAGTGTTATCAGGATTTTGGCAAGAGTATAGCCAGATTCGCTACAGCACCAACATCGAATCTTGGGAACAGGAAGGAAATGCTTGGATCGCCGAAACGGTAACCACCATACAAGGGAAGAAAATGATGATGGGGCGATCGATGGATATGCAATCTGAAATTCGATCGCGACAACGGTTAGAAAATCAAAAGCTAGTCTCCCAGGAAATCCTCTCAGAACGCACCATTTTAACGGCTGGAGAAAATCCACCTACCGTTGATTTTCAACTACCGGAACAGGTTTTAATTGGACAGCGCTTTACGTTAGATGCGATCGTTCAAGAACCGTTGGGAAATAATGTTCTCTTAGGAGCAGTCCTAGAAGAACCCGTCAGTGCAGATAATTATCTGGAATCAGAATCCATCGATTTGGAGTTACTCTCGGCTGGCGGTTTATTCAAATTAGGGACTGCCCCCGTTATTCCCGAACCCAGATGGATTTCAGCAGTCTTAGTTCGTGGGGATGGCATTACCATGATTACTCAACGTTTACGAGTCGTAAAGTCAATGCAAAATTAACAATTAATCCTTAATAATGGGTTGAAGGGTGGGAAAATGGGGGACTGGGGGAATGAGCCAATTGCCAATTACCAATTACCAATTACCAGCGTGAAACGCTTAATATCTATGTCTCAGTTCAAAGTTGATGTATGGGGGATAGTATTTGCTAGTTTAATTGGGGTTAATCCCACGTTAACAGACCAAGCATTACTTATACCTGTACTCGCTCAGGATATCCCCATTAATTCTAGTGAAGTTCAAACTGTTCCACAATTTTTAGTGGATGCCGTTCGTTGGGATCTTAGCATTGAATTAGGCATACATCCCGATCGCCTCTCCTTGGTTCAAGGGAGTCGCCAACAATGGCCGGATAGCTGTCTAGGATTAGCCCTTCCTGGGGAATTTTGCGCTCAACAAATCATTCCTGGATGGCGTATTGTGCTGTCTGATGGGTCTCGCAGTTGGGGGTATCGTAGTGATGTTCAAGGACAGATTCGGCGACTCGAAACCACGCCCCAAGAAATTGCTTTCCCCCTATTTTTACAGGATATGGTCTTAAAAACAGTTGCTGAAGAATCCCAACAGCCCATTGATTCTTTAGCCTTTCAACAAGCCATACCCCAAACTTGGCCGGATACTTGTTTAGGGTTAGGAGGCAATAATTGCACCGCGATCGCCATTCCGGGTTGGCAAATCACGGTCATTAGTGATACTCTAAATCAAACTTGGGACTATCGTACCAATCGAGATGGCTCGATTATCCGGCAAGCGATCGATCAATCCTCTGCTGGAACTCCTGAACTTGAAAGATTACCGGAATCTGTTAGACAAGCCGTTTTAAAAGATTTGGCTCGTCGCCGACGACTCCCCCTGCGTACAATAGAGATCGTAAACGCTACACCTGAGATTTGGTCAGATAACTGTTTAGGACTGCCCTTTTGGAATAGTGAGTGTGAAGAAGGAGAGCTAGACGGATGGCGTGTAGTCGTGAAAAATTCTCGTCGCAGTTGGGTGTATCGCACCGATAGTCAGGGCGAGATTGTTTATCCAGAAAATAATTAACAATTTAATCATTAACAATAGAGCAGAAAGCGCTGTAAGATAATCGAGGCAAGACTCTAGATTATGAGGAAGTTATCATGACCAGAAGTCAATCAGACATTGGCGTATCCGGAATTCTGTTTGGCATTATTGCAGCATTGATCATTTTAATTGGTGCAAACAGCTTTGTGATTATCAATCCCGGTCAGGCTGGGGTTTTAAGTATTTTAGGGAAAGCCAGAGATGGGGCACTTCTAGAAGGGATTCACTTCAAACCTCCTTTAATTTCCAACGTTGATGTTTATGATGTCACCGTACAAAAATTTGAAGTTCCGGCCCAAAGTTCCACCCGTGATTTACAAGAATTAAGCGCTAGTTTTGCCATTAACTTTCGCCTCGATCCTCTAAAAGTGGTGGACATTCGCCGCACCCAAGGAACCCTACAAAATTTGGTTTCTAAAGTGATTGCTCCCCAAACCCAGGAATCGTTTAAAATTGCGGCAGCAGTGCGAACCGTAGAAGAGTCGATTACCAAACGGACAGAATTAAAGCACGATTTTGATATCGCCTTGGATCAGAGACTAGAAAAATATGGCATTATTGTCCTCGATACCAGTGTCATTGACCTGGCCTTTTCTGCTGAATTTGCCCGTGCAGTAGAAGAAAAACAAATTGCCGAACAACGGGCGCAACGAGCGATTTATATTGCCCAAGAAGCTGAACAAGAAGCCCAAGCGGATGTTAACCGGGCGAAAGGGAAAGCCGAAGCTCAACGGTTATTAGCAGAGACATTAAGGGCCCAAGGAGGTACATTAGTACTGCAAAAAGAGGCGATCGAAGCTTGGAGAGAAGGAGGGGCACAAATGCCTAAAGTTTTAGTCACTGGAGGTGAATCGAATTCGGGTATCCCGTTTTTGTTTAATCTCGGTAATCTGGAACAAACGGCAGATGTTCAGTAAGCCTTCTAGAATTTTATAGTTAATTCAATTAACACTGAGACACTCTAAGAGAGTCTACAATGACGGTATATGTAGGGGCGAAAAATTTTTCGCCCCTACAAAAATGTCTCACTGTTATTTGAATTGACTATAATCCATTAAAACTCACCCTTGAAAAGTGTTACAGCGCTTTGCTTGCTTCATGAGGTACAGGCAGAAAAATCTCCCTCAATCCCCCGATCTTCGGGGGACTTTTACGGGGGGGGTTGGGGAGATAAAGACCGACCACACAACAGCAAAAACTGCTATAGCGTTTCTCTCTTCTATGAGGTACAGCTTGAAACTTTAGAACATAAGCCATACAAGCTATTGCCTATTGTCTAGCGTGAAGCGCTATATATGCGTTGCATTCTCTTTATATTGTTAGGTTTTTGTTTTCAATTGGGTTACGAACAACGAACATGAATATTTTTGCTAAACTCTTCTCTCAACCTGTAATGAAACCGCTTTTCGGTCAACGGAATCGAGGTATCGAAATCAAGTCAGAACCCGAAATCGAGATCATGCGAACCAGTGGAAAAATTGTGGCGACGGTTCTCAAAGAAATTGCTGAAATTGCTGAACCGGGGATGACCACTGCCGATCTCGATGCCTATGCAGAACAACGGATTCGCCAGATGGGTGCAACACCAAGTTTTAAGGGATATCATGGCTTTCCGGCTTCAATTTGTGCCTCGGTTAATCATCAAGTTGTTCATGGCATTCCCTCCCGTAAACAAGTCCTAAAATTGGGGGATTTGCTGAAAGTAGATACGGGCGCTTATTATCAGGGTTATCACGGTGATTCGTGTATTACGATTTTCATGGGTAAAATTCCAGACTCAACCCAAAAACTGATGGAAGTCGCAGAACAAGCTCTCTATGAAGGCATAAAACAAGTAAAACCGGGGAACTCGCTGCTAGATATTGCCGGTGGAATTGAAGATTATGTAAGACCTCATGGCTATAAAATAGTTGAAAATTATACGGGTCATGGGGTGGGGCGAAACTTGCATGAAGAACCCGCGGTATTTCACTTTCGCACCGATGCCCTACCCAATGTGAAACTGCGTCCAGGAATGACATTAGCGATCGAACCGATTATCAATGCCGGTTCAAAAGTGACTCGTGTTTTACCCGACCAATGGACTGTCGTGACTGTAGATAATACCCTGTCTGCCCAATTTGAGCATACAGTTTTGGTGACCCAGGACGGTTACGAAATTCTCACCGATCGCACCCTGTTGTAGGGTATGGAAGGATAACACAGAGAGTAAGTCACAAACATTTAAGGATTTGATATTAGACCTTAATGCAGTACCGGCTATTGCCTATTTCCCATAAAAAACCCCCAGTTGTTAAGAACTGGGGGCGAGATAGGAATCAGGGTGCATCTATTAACTTCTGTTCCCCTAGATAAAACCTCGCTCCGGATAAAATAAAAACTGGATGTCATCAAAGAAAGGGACAATTGGCAAACTGGCCAAGCGATCGCCGCAATAACCGAAACTCCTTTTCATAATAAAGAGTGTTCTCATCGAGATCTTAACCCTAATCATAATGAACTCAACCGACCTCGCCTTTACCCCAGCCACAGAACAAGCCCAACTGATCCGCAGCAAACAAATTTCTCCCCTAGAATTAGTCGAACTCTATCTAGACCGCATCGCCACTTATGACGGCCAACTGGGTAGCTACTTTACCATCATGGCAGAAGAGGCGATCGCCGAT
The DNA here is from genome assembly GCF_017746735.1 of Roseofilum sp. Guam. Taxonomy (NCBI): domain Bacteria; kingdom Bacillati; phylum Cyanobacteriota; class Cyanophyceae; order Desertifilales; family Desertifilaceae; genus Roseofilum; species Roseofilum sp. Guam. The sequence goes on from NZ_JAGHZN010000045.1 coordinate 26,786, forward strand.
GCCAAAGCCAAAACCGAAAGCCTAGCCCAAAACTCCACCGATCTGCCCCCATTCTTCGGCGTTCCCATCTCCGTTAAAGACCTCAAACGAGTTAAAGACGTGCGCTGTTGCTTTGGAGTCGCTAGCTTAAAAAACGAAATGGCTACCGAAGATGATGGTGTTGTCACCAAACTACGGCAAGCTGGATTTATTCTCCTCGGTAAAACTGCCACCTCCCAACTCGGTTCCATGCCCTTTACCGAACCCCCTGGTTTTCTGCCTACCCGCAACCCCTGGAACTTAGACTATACCTCCGGAGGCTCCAGTGGGGGCGCTTCCTCTGCCCTAGCTGCTGGCCTATGTCCCATTGCCCATGGATCGGATGGTGGGGGTTCAGTACGGGGGCCAGCCGCCTGTTGTGGAGTGGTGGGTTTAAAACCCTCGCGAGGGAGGATTTCCTCCGCTCCTATAGGTGATAGTCTCCACGGTTTAGGAACCAATGGTGTTTTGGCCCGCAATATTGCCGATACGGCCGCCTTACTCGATGCCATGGCCGGTTATGTCACCGGAGACCCCTATTGGTTCCCCGAGCCTTCCATTCCCTTTGCCCAAAACTACCAAACCCCCTCCTCTTCCCTGCGGATCGCCTTTAGCCCGAACTTATCTGATTTTGGTCAAGCCAGTCCAGAATATCAACAAGCGGTCACCGATACCGCCAAGGTATTAGCCGATCTCGGTCATCATGTGGAAGAAGCATGTCCTCTAGTTGCCGATCTACCAGAATCCTTTACAACGATTTGGCAGTCTGGAGTAGCGGCTTCTGGTTTACCTCTGGAACTGTTAGAGCCGATCAATCAATGGTTAGCCTCTCGCACCGTTAACGCTGGGCAATATCTGCAAGCCGTGAGGGAAATGCAGAGAATTAGCCGCCGGATAGTAGGATTTTGGGATGACTATGATGTCTTATTGTTGCCCGTTTATCTTCATCAGCCCATTAAAGTTGGAGAATGGGCAGGTTTAGACCCCACTCAAATCTTTGAAAAGGTCAGCCATTGGGTCGCTCCCTGCCCCCCATTTAATGCGACGGGACAACCGGCGATCGCTCTTCCTGTTGGATTTGGCGATCGGGGTTTACCCTTGAGCGTGCAACTGGTGGGCAAACCAGGCGCAGAAGCGACACTCTTATCTTTAGCTGCTCAGTTAGAGGAGATCTACAACTGGGGTCAGTATCGCATACCCGATCTTAAAATGGATTCTTAGTCATTGATCGGCTGCTGGTCATAGGTCATCAGGAAGGGCAGAGTGTTAACGTTAACCCATCTATAAAATCGTTTTAGGAATTACGTTTCGGTTTCAGAAGAGGATAAAAGTGCAAATCCAATTGTAGACCTGGATACAGTTATGCCCTCTATTTCAAGTTAAGGTCTACAAAATATTGACAGAAAGTAGATCATTTTAATCTAAGTGTTATCGCATAGAATGCATCTTGGGGTTGAGTCAGTCACCTTACGGGCTATCACCCTAATTTTTTGTGCTTTCATGCTCTCAAAAGTTCTAGCACTGTTGGCTAAATCTGATCTCCTCAGTTCGTTTAATATGAGGCTATGAAACCGTGTTGAGCTTTTTAAATGATTTAATTTGGGGCAAAATTTTAGTTGTTGTTTTAGTCCCAATTGGTCTTTATTTTTCCATCCGATCGCGCTTTGTTCAGTTTCGCTATTTTGGACAGATGTTGGGCAATCTCCAAGATACCTTTACTAAAGAAGAAGGGCATCTGAGTTCCTTTCAAGCCCTTGCCCTGAGTGTAGCTGGACGGGTTGGAGGGGGCAATATTGCTGGGGTTGCTGTTGCCATTACCCTAGGCGGCCCGGGTGCAATTTTTTGGATGTGGGTTATTGGGATAGTGGGTATGGCCACTAGCTTTTTTGAATGTATGATTGCCCAAGTTTTCAAAACGGCTGAACCGGACGGTTCCTATCGCGGTGGCCCAGCATATTACATGGAACGGGGTTTGAAACAGCCTTGGATGGCGAGTATCTTTTCTATACTCTTACTGGTCACATTTGGCTTTGGGTTCAACGCAGTTCAGTCCTATACCGTAGCCACCTCTTTTCAAGAAACCTTTGGTTTAAATCCAAATATCACTGGTTTTGCTCTCATGGTAGTTCTAGGGATAATTATTTTTGGGGGTGTAAAGCGTATTGCTGAGGTTGCGGAGTACGTTGTTCCCTTTATGGCCATCGGATATTTCCTCCTCGCTCTCTTTGTAATTGTGACTAACTTGGGGCAAATTCCCGCCGTATTTACCACCATTGTGCAGAGTGCATTTGGCGTGAAAACAGCGATCGCTGGAGGGGTGGGAACCACCATCATGTACGGCATCAAGCGCGGCTTATTCTCCAATGAAGCTGGTTTAGGTAGCGCTCCTAACGTAGCGGCGATCGCCTATGTCAAACATCCCGTAGAACAGGGCATTGTCCAAGCTCTCAGCGTCTTCATCGACACTCTGATCCTCTGTTCCTGCACCGCATTCGTGATCTTGCTTTCTTCGGTCTATGAACCGGGTAACGATACATTAGGAGGGGTCACCCTCACTCAACAAGCTATGGCTGAACATATTGGTTGGTGGGGTCAGGCTTTTATCACCATTTCTCTATTCCTGTTTGCCTTTACCTCCATCATTTATAACTACTACTTGGGCGAGAATAGTCTCAACTTTTTCAGCAACGAAAATAAGACCCTATTCAATGTCTTTCGAGTTTTGACCTTGACCCTAGTGATCTGGGGGGCAGTGCAAGATTTGGGTACGGTCTTTGGCTTTGCAGATGTCACCATGGGACTCTTAGCCCTAGTTAATTTAGCGGCTCTATTGCTGCTCTCTAATGTTGGGTTTGCTGTCCTCGACGACTACGATCTGCAAATAAAAAATGGACAAACGCCTGTCTTTGTCGGCGATCGCTTTGCCAGTCTGGCTATTGACCCCCAAGCCTGGGTTTCTGAAGCCATAGCTTCGAGTGGTCTAGAAGCTGCCGATCCAGAGCTTTCATAGCCCAGTTTATATGGGCTATCCTGGATAAAATGTGTGGTGAAAGGTTAGTCTTCTCTAACCTCTCACGGCACGTTATAGCGCTTTCAGGAGTCAGCCCTTGGAGATTTCTAAAAAACATATCGGAATTTTTCTCATTACCACGGGGATTCTGGTTTTACTCATGCTTCTGTTTAAGCTTGAACCCTACGTTTTAGAGTTTGCCACTAACCCGATTTATCAATTCGTTGCTGGTCGTGAAGATGAAATAAGGAAAATCACCATCACGAAAAATGGAGATCAAGTACAAATTGGCATTCCTCTAGGTTTACTGAGAATTGTGGCTCTATTTTTTGGGTTTATGTTTCTGAGAATCTGGTTTGATATTGGCAGTAAATTAGTTTCTGTGGGGCGTGAGTTAATGACCGATGATGTGAAGAATTTAGAAAAGCTCCTTGATAAACTCCTCCAACTTAGAATAATGAGTAAGTAAGGAATAAAGAGTAAAAAGCATAAACCAGGTTTCCCCTATTGCCTACTGCCTCCCCATTCCCTATTGCCTATTGCCTATTGCCTGCTGCCTCCCCATTCCCTTACTTAGGTAGTGCCCCTTTAGGATAAGCAATGCGCTTATGATTAAACTGTTGCCAAACACGAACAAACGTATCCGCAATTATGGGCATTTCCTCACGCTTCAAACCAGAATCAACCAACTGATGATCTTGCCATCTCGCTCTGAGAATTTTATTCACCATCCCTAAAGCCTCTTCATAGGTTGCTTCTTTGAGCGATCGCAAGGCAGCTTCACAAGAATCGGCTAACATCACAATACCCGTTTCCCGTGATTGGGGAATCGGCCCTGGATAGCGAAAATCCTCTTCCTTCACAATTACACTCGGATCAGCCTCAGCCATTTGTTTGGCTTGATAATAGAAAAAGGCAATTAACATCGACCCTTGATGTTCGGGAATAAAGGCCTGTATCGCTTTCGGTAGGCGATACTGTTTCGCCAATACCAAACCTTCACTCACATGCTTCTTAATAATTTCTGCACTTTTCCAGGGGTCTTGAATCTCATCGTGTTTATTCGGCCCACCCATTTGATTTTCAATAAATCCGAGGGGATCGTGCATCTTACCAATATCATGGTACAGGGTTCCAGCACGGACTAGCTCACAATTGCCCCCCAGGTTACGAGTGGCCGCTTCTGCGAGGGTGGCAACAAATAAAGTATGTTGAAACGTTCCAGGAGCTTCAGCCGCTAACCGTTGTAGCAGGGGACGATTAGGGTTAGAAATTTCTGCCAAGCGCACCGGAGTGACCAAATCAAACAAATGTTCCAGATAGGGACTCAATCCTAAAGCAGCAATACTCGAAGCTAATCCTCCCAACCCTTGCAGAGCAGCACGAGTTAACAGAGGTTGCCAAGTAATTCCCGGAATAGCAGTTTGAATTAGAGTGACCACCAAATAGGCAAACCCTTGGGTTAAACCGACTCCTATCCCCAAAACAGAAGCTTCTTCACGCGATCGCATCCGGCCCGCCATCATTCCAGCTAAGATCCCTCCAGCAGCACTGGCTAACCACTGATTCCAAATCACATCCATGCCAATTGGCAATACAGCAGCCGTCAAACCGACTACAGTCGTGGCGATACTAGAGCCATAAAAGCCTCCCAACAATAAGCCAATTCCCGATAGGGCGATCGACGGTAACTTAAGGCTAACCAACAAGGGAGACGTTAAGGTCAGCAAAAGGATCAGAATTCGGTCTCGTTGACGCATTCCCGGATGAAACCGCCTTGCCACGAGCCAAAAAACGGTCACTGAGCCACCGATCAGCAAAGCATAAGCACTTAATCCTTCCCAATTAATTTGACGCTGGCTTAATTCAAAATGGTCAATGAGGACAAACTGTTTGTCAGAAATCTTATCCCCTTTACTGACAATTATTTCCCCCTCATGCACCTGATACTCAATCGGGGGGAAAGCCTCAGCCGCTTTTTCCGCCAAGCGGTTGGCTTCTTCTTTATCATGAATGAGATTATGTTGTCCCTTCAGAACGGTATGGAGCGTATCCGAGGCAAACTTCTGTGTTTCTGGGGGCACTAAATCTTGCACTTGCAGGGCGATCGCCTGTTGCAATTGTCGCTCTGGCAGACCTTCAGCCAGACCTTGGGTCAAAATCCGCTCCAGACTTCGCTTGACACCGGTTTGGGTCTCTTCCCAAGTGGCAGCACTCCAATCAAATAAAGCAGGAGGATACAAGTTGATACGATTGTCGCTCTGTTGTATCTTCAGTTGATCTACAGCCAATTCATAGTTATTCCGGGACTCAGAAATCTTAAATACAAGATTTGCCCAGTCACTGGCTGAACTCTGTTGTTTCACACTTTGCAATTGGGAGATCGCCCCCTGAAGTTGGGGATTCAGCACCAGTGGATATTGAAGGTCACCTGGAGAATTATTAGTGCTAGACGGTTGTTCCGCTTCCTGTTCTGCCGTTTCTTCTACAGGAAACATTTGGAGGATTTCTAGAATTTGTTGCCATTGGCTATTCGAGAGTTGGCGTAAATAGCGCTGCGTTTCGACAGGCAACAGGAATTCGTCCACATAAGGAAATTCACCGGTTTGCCGCCGCCAATAATCCCCTGGAGCCAATAAACTCGTTAGAGTGTTCTGAAGTTCTTGGTTTAACTCCAAATTAATTTTCAGTACCGTATAGGAACCGCTACGGATTAATTTTCGCCGATTTTCCGTTTCCTTTTCATCAATCACCTTTTCTGTGCGCGGAGTAATGATGGTTTCTGGAGCTAAAGTGCCCGGTCGCAGTTGGGGCGCGCTGTAGAAGCGATAACCGAAAGAACTGGTCACTGAAGCAACGGCAACCACGAAAAAAGCCGTAGGGGGAATTCTTTTGACTGATGTTTGGCGAGCAACATTCTGGGGTGGATAAGCAACATCAGTCCCTGGTGTTTTCTCAGAAAGGGAAGAGGCTTTGTATCCAGGTTGGCATTGTTTGGGAGCATTGGTGATGTACATTCGCCACCATTGGTCTACCCGTTTACTCAGTGCTTGCAAAGATTTCATTGTGGCACCCAACTCAAATTGGCTACAGGGTTTTTGATCTGGCCCCATTTAACTGTGGCCAAGACAATACTCCAGTGGGTTTGGTTTAAGCTCGTTTTGCTTACTCCTTCCTAGTTATTAGGAGAATTTAGCACATCTTTAGTGTCTTTCAATCTAGACTATCTTAGCGTGACCCGATCTTTTCTGGATCGCTCCTGGATCGGGAGTCGGGGGTGGAGAGATCCTCCAGACACTCTAAAGATGGGGATACGGGGATCGGGAAAATCCCCAACTATCGATTACCAAAATTTTTAATTTTTAATGGAGACTAGATCGGCTCCTGACCAACTGGCGAGCAGATGGGCGCTGAGGGTATTTAAGGCTTTGATCCCATGGGGCCAAGGTGTTTTGGAATTTTGAATTTTCTCTGCTAAGAAAATTTGCCAGGGTAGGGGAATGCCGAGACGAGTTTGGTAAGTTCCGCAGAGGGTTGCAGCAATACGACTGCTCAGGAAGGATTGTTGGGGATTTTGCTGGGCTAGGGCGATCGCCCCTGGAAAAGATTCAGAACTCTGTACAAAGATCTCTAAACCGTGAAGCAGGGCAGAGTGAGCGGGCAAGTTACTTAAAGCATTGGGGTTAACCTGGGCTAAGTGCGATCGCCCATCAGCGATTAATTGATGCGGAGTGACAGAGCCTTCAACCAAGGCGCTGAGGCTGATCGCGATCTGTAAGCCCAGGATTTGGCAATCTGAAGATAACTGATAATGGTCGGCGATCGCTTGCCAATTTTCCACCAAGGACTCTCGGTTTTCATGGAAATACAGGGATATCGGTATAATCAAGCCAGTTACTTCCCAAGGCTGGGCAACGGGCAGCGCCTGGAACCTTAACATGCCCTGTTGATTAAACTGTTGACATCCTTGAACCACCAAAGTTCCCCAAACAGAATCCGAAATCGGGGAATGAGAATCAGCGATCGCTGCGCCCCAGAGTGCACCCTGAAAGCGGCTAGATAATGGAGTGGTGATGTGCATCAAAAATCAACCCTTTCAACGAAAAGGCTGAGTGAAAGGGGTCACTCAGCCTCATAATAATGATTTACCCAAGACTCAGATCTAAGGGTTTAGTCCTCATAAATCCGACATTCAGCCGCATCGGGATTATTATCACAATATTGTTCAAACCCAGTTTTGGGCTTGACTTGCTTTTGGTGAGAAGCTTCTGCTTGCAGTTCTTCAACCGCATCCCAAGCCGCAGCACATTCAGGTGAGTTAGCCCCTTGTGCATCACAAACGGCACGAGCTTCAGTTAACTCTTGGTCAATTTTCTCTTCCATCTTCGATTGGGTGTTGTTCGTCATAAGATAGGGTTCTAGATTTTCAGTAAGTGTTCTTCAAGGATACGTTAAACCACTCGGCCCGTTTCTGCACTATCCTAACAATTCACAATCGAATCTGAACGAAGAGCACATATTAATTTAATATTAAAACAGGTTTACACAACAGGGGAGTCGAAGATTGGAGCAGATGCAATGGGCAAATGCCTTATCTACCCGTCCATCTCTGGAGGCTGCGATCTCTGAAGTTGTCGAAACAGTCCATCGACAAATGCCCGAACCTGCCTCTATTGCGCTAGTCTTTATCTCGTCTGCCTTTACCAGCGAATTTTCCCGCTTAATGCCCTTGCTGCAAGAAAAGCTCAACACCAGAGTGTTGATCGGCTGTGGAGGTGGAGGGATCATTGGGATGGTCTCTGGCGAGACTCCTGAAGAATTTGAAGATCAAGCGGCCTTAAGTTTGACTTTAGCCCGATTGCCGGGTATTCAGGTCAATGCCTTTTACATTGATACCGAAGAATTACCCGATCTCGATGGCCCTCCCGATCCATGGGTGGAGTTAGTGGGGGTATCTCCCGAACGCCATCCCCATTTGATTCTCTTGGGCGATCCGATGTCCCCTGGTTTGAATGATTTGCTTCAAGGTTTAGATTTTGCCTATCCCCATAGTCTGAAAGTGGGGGGGTTGGCTAGTTCAAGTCCGGTCAATCAAGGCAGTAGTTTATTTTATAACTACGAACTCTATAGCGAGGGAATCGTGGGTTTAGCCCTGAGTGGCAACATTGCCGTAGAGACGATTGTAGCTCAAGGTTGCCGTCCCATTGGTTCGATTTATCAAATTACCAAGGCTGAACGTAATATTGTTTTAGAATTGCAAGAAGAAGAAGCTAGTGGATTTCAGGGCGGTAAAACTGGGGTTCCCTTGGAAATTTTACGCGAAACTGTGGCTAACTTAAGTGAAGAAGACCGGGAGTTGGCCCAAGATTCCCTGTTTGTAGGCGTGGCAACGGATAGTTTTAAGACTGAGCTGGAACCGGAGGATTTTTTAATTCGCAATTTGTTGGGGATTGATCCCAGGATAGGTGCTTTGGCGATCGCCGAACGGGTGCGAATTGCTCAACGGATTCAATTTCATCTGCGGGATGCTTTAGCCTCCCAAGAAGAGTTACGAACTCTATTGGAGCGATACCAGCAGCAATTAGATCAGCACACTGGGGGCAAGCTGTTCTTGTCATCAAGTTGTCCTTCCAAAGTGGGTGCTTTAATGTTTACCTGTTTGGGGCGAGGAGAACAACTGTATGACGAGCCGAATGTTGATTCAGGATTATTTCAGAGATACTTTCCATCGATTCCCCTGAGTGGTTTTTTCTGTCAAGGTGAGATTGGCCCAGTGGGTGGTAATACGTTTTTACATGGATATACATCTGTGTTTGCCATTTTCTATCAACCCTAGAGAGGAGCCAGACAGCACAGTTACAAGGAGTACTCACTGGGTTCATCGGATTCTTCCAGGCGATCGCGACCTTGTTCTTTAGCTCGGTATAATCCTCGGTCAGCCGCTTGAATCAGTTGTATTGCTGAACAGTTGTCTTCTGGAAAGGCACAGGCAATGCCTAAGCTGAGGGTAATATAGTCGCTGACCTCAGATTGAGCATGGGGAATGTGTAGTTGCCTGATTTCGTGGCGAATATTTCGGGCTACAGCGATCGCTCCAATTGCATCGGTTTGAGGTAGAATCACTGCAAATTCTTCTCCACCGTAGCGAGCGACTAAATCTTGGGGACGACGGACGGCTCTCTGAATACCCTGGGCAATCTCTTGTAAGCAGCGATCGCCCTGAAGATGGCCGTAGCAATCGTTATAGAGCTTAAAATAATCCACATCTGCCAGAATCAAGGATAATGGAGTTTGGGCCCGTTTCATTTGTCGGACTTCCCTCTCCAAAGTTTCATCAAAGTAATGACGGTTTGCTAGCTGGGTGAGGCGATCGATACCTGCTAACCGTTGCAATTCTTGATTGGCATCGGTGAGTTCCTGAAACTTTTGAGTTTGTTCCCACCAGCGTTTCACCCGTTGTACTAGGAGCGTGCCATGAATGGGTTTAGCAATCATATCGACAATGCCCAAATTCAAGGCTTGAGTGACCCAATCTGGATCATCTAGGGAATGGAGCATAAAAATCCCTGGAGTCTCGGAGGTCGTTTTGGCATACCACAAGGTTTGCAACTGTTGACAACAGGTGAGGCTATCGCCATCGGAGAGTGAACCATCTAATAAAATAATATCTGGCTCCGTTTTTTGAGCTAGGCGTAACCCAGCTATTGCTCCATCCACTTCAGTGACGGCGTAGCCTTGATTGCTCATCAGGGTACGGATCTCAGAGCGTAGTTGAGGATCTGCGGCGATCGCCAATACCCTGGGAGGATTAGCGGCATAGGGATTGCCCCGTCCTCCAGAAATTAATTCAAAGGGGCTGCCAGGTACAGGAAATTTGATTGGGGATGAATGATGGGAATCGATAGAAAATAGCATTTGCGAATCACTTGAACTCTACTATTCTACTATCGAACATCCCTTGAAGTTTCTCAGTGATAGAACTATGGAAAGAGGGTGATAGTACCTAAGTTCTGTGAGTGACTGAGCTAAAGCCTCGTAAGTGAGCGCGATCACGCCCTGAAAATGCCAATATAGAAGGAGTGAGAGTTCATGCTAGGGAGTGATTGCCCGTGGATGAGTTGCGAGTTGAGGAGCTTGAGCGCTTAAAGCATCGGGTTCGAGAATTAGAGGCAGAAAATAAAGTTCTACGAAGAAGGTGTAGGGATCTTTATTGGGGTGAGGGGAGAGCTGCAAGATCCGTAAGCAAGAACTTTGAGTCAGAGCAAGACGTGGAGTCTGGGGTTCGAGAATCCAGGGTTGTGTTAGATAAAGAAATGCAGATACGCTCTATTTTTCAGGCGATGCAGGATGTAGTTTTGGTTTTGGATGCCGATCTTCAGGAAATTGAGGTCATTCCGACCCATCCGATGATTTTCGCCCATCCTCAGTGGGATATTGTCAATCAGACTTTGGAGTTGTTTTGGGATGGAGACCAAACTGAGATTTTTCGCAGTCAAATTGAGCGATCGCTTGCCCGTCAGTATCCCGTAACGTTTGAGTATAGTGTGCGCCAAGGCAATCGAGATTTATGGTTTACGAGTCATATTTCACCGATTTCTAAGACTTCGGTCGTTTGGGTAGCACGGGAAATTACAGATCGAAAGAAGGCAGAGCTGCGACTTCAGAATATTCGGGAACAGCTCGAGATGATTGTGGAGCAGAGAACAGGAGCACTGCAACGGTTGAATGCTGAGTTAGAGCAGCGAGTACAGGAGCGCACAGCCCAGTTACAGGAAGTCAATGAGCAGTTGCGTCAGGAAATTGGCGATCGCCACCACGCTCAGGAGGAATTGAGGCGCTCTAAGCAGTTGTTGCAATTGGTGATGGATAACATTCCTCAATTTATTGTTTGGAAAGATTTACATTCGATGTATTTGGGCTGTAATCGGAATTTTGCCCAGTTAGCTGGGTTATCTACCCCAGAAGAGATTGTGGGGAAAACGGATTATGATTTGTTTTGGACTCGCGACGAGGCCGATTGGTATCGACAGGGCGATCGTCGAGTCATGAATCGCAATCACCCAGAATACCATCGAATAGAAAGCAAGCTGAAAGAAGATGGCACTCGTTTATGGATTGATACCAATACGATTCCTCTCCATGATGCTAAAGATCAAGTAGTAGGAATTTTGAGAACCTATGAAAATGTTACCGAACGTAAGCAAATTGAAGAACAATTACGATTAACTCAATTTACTCTCAATCGCCTAGGCGATATCGTAGTCCTGATGTCTACTGAGGCACAGTTGTTTTATGTGAATGATTCAGCTTGTCGAACATTGGGATATGAGCAATCGGAGTTATTAAATCTGAAGTTTTATCAAATTGATACCTTCTATTCTGCTGAAAGTTGGCAAGATCGTTGGCATGAATTACGTCAGTTAAAATCTCTAACCTGTGAATCGATTCTTTGGACAAGCAGTGGTGTGCCGATTCCCGTAGAAGTGCGGATGAATTATTTAAAGTTTAATGGTAAAGAATATAATTGTGGGATTTTTCGAGATATTTCTGAACGCAAAAAAGCAGAGGAAGCGCTGCGGGAAAGTGAGGAGCGATTTAGAGCAATTTTTGAGCAGGTCGCTGTGGGCATGGCAATTGTGACTTTAAATGGGCATTTTTTCCGAGTCAATCAGAAATTTTGTGATATTCTTGGATATAATCGCCCCGAAATGCTATCAAGAACGTTTGAAGATATTACTGCTCCAGAAGATTTAGGGAAATTGATGGGCACTATCGACCGTATATTGACTGAAGATAATCCCAGTGAAACCCTAGAGAGTCAATATATTTGTAAGGATAACAAAATAGTTTGGGGTCATGTCACGATCTCCTTAGTCCGCAAGACTTCTGGGGAGAATCATTATTATATTTGGGTATTTGAAGAAATTAGCGATCGCAAACAAGCCGAAGAAAAACTTAAAGCTTCTCTGAGAGAAAAAGAGGTTTTACTCAAGGAGATTCATCATCGGGTTAAAAACAATTTAATGGTCGTGTCTAACCTCTTAGAATTGCAGTCTGAATATCTAGAAAATTCTAGTCTAATAAAAATATTGTCAGACAGCCAGAATCGAATTTATTCGATGTTATTAATTCATGAGAAATTGTACAGAACCACAAATCTAGATCGGGTCCAATTGGATGATTACTTAGAGTCTTTAGTCGCAGGATTGTTGGATTCCTATCAAGGTCGAGAACAAAAGGTTGAGTTGATCTTAAATTTAAATCCCATTCACCTGAATGTTGAAACAGCTAATCCTTGTGGATTAATTGTTAATGAATTAGTCTCTAACGCCCTAAAACATGCCTTTCCTAACAAGCCGCAAAACTATCAAGGGATCATTTGGGTAGGACTAGAAAAAAATGAGGATCGGGTCATCACTATAGAGGTAAAAGATAATGGGATTGGATTGCCCGCTAATTTTGATATTCGCCAAGTGGATACCATGGGATTAGAATTGGTCTGCACTTTGGCCGATCAACTAAAAACTAAGCCAGAAATAATTCCCGGTATAGGAACTCATATTCGGTTGAAATTCTGGGAACTCAAATATCCTCGGAGGTGGTAATTATGGGAAACCTTAAAATCTTAATTGTAGAAGATGAATTGTTAATTGCTAAAGGACTGGCTAGAAAATTAAAAAAACTGGGCTATCCGGTCATAGAGATTGTCGCTTCTGGAGAAGAAGCTATCCAGTATAGCAAAATTAATCAGCCAGATTTGATCTTAATGGATATTGTTCTAGAGGGAGATATGGATGGCATTGAAGCCGCTCAAAAAATCAATGAGTTTCAGTCTATTCCGATTATCTATTTAACGGCTTATGCTGATGATGACACCCTGGCGAGAGCAGAAGAGACCAATTATTATGGTTATTTACTCAAACCCTATAAAGAGAGAGAATTGTATGCCACCATGAAAATGGCATTGAAACAATGGGAAGAAAATCAAATTCTCCGTAAATCTTTAGCCCTTGCCCATGCCAAAAGTGAAGAACAATCACGCTACTTATCGATTACATCCCATGATTTGAGAAATCCCTTAACAACGATTCAAGTATCAGCAGAGATGCTCAAAGACTATGGCGATAAATTATCGGAAGAAAAAAAACAGAAGCATTTAGACTGGATTAAGTCTTCAGTAAAAAACATGAATAGCTTGCTCGAAGATATTCTCACCCTGCATCAAGCGGATGCGGGAAAAATAACTTTTGAACCCCAACTGATCAATGTCGTGGAATTGACTGAATCCATTGTCCAGAATTTTGAGGCGATCGCCACTGAGAAGCATCAAATCATCGTGCAAGCGTCACCACCGGAAATTATTGCCTCCTGCGATATTAAATTGCTCTACCATATTTTAGGGAACTTACTCTCCAACGCCATTAAATACTCACCAGATGGGGGACGCATTATCCTGGACATCTCCCTGACAGCCACGGATGTTATCTTTGTTATTGAAGATCAAGGGATTGGATTTCCACCAGACTATCAACCCAAACTCTTTACCCAATTTGAACGAGCTTCTAATGTTGGCTCGATTAAAGGAACCGGTTTAGGACTCTCCATTGTTAAATATGCTGTAGAGTGCCATGGGGGAAGTATTAGTCTCACCTCTCAAGAAGGAATAGGGACAAAGGCAATCATTTCTCTCCCCTGTCTTCCCCCAGTCCCTGTAAACTAGATCGAGCTATCTGATATTGATCTGCATCCATGAAACTGGTCTGTACCCAAAGTGACCTTAGCACTAACCTCTCCCTCGTGAGTCGAGCTATTCCGTCGCGTCCCTCTCAACCCATTCTCAGTAACGTTCGGTTTATTGCCGATCTCCAAAATCAAGAAGTGAGTCTCACGGCTTTCGACCTCAGTCTGGGTATTCAAGCTCGTTTTCCCGCCACGGTAGAAGAAGATGGAGATCTGGCCCTTCCTGCTAAACTCCTCAATGACATGATCTCTCGACTCCCTTCAGGCGATCTCACCCTAGAGACTGACTCTGATGATGGCGAAACCCTTGACCCAAATGTAACCATTACCTGCTCCTGCGGACGCTATCAACTCCGAGGACTTGACCCTGAAGACTATCCAGCCTTACCCATCATTGACACTGGCGAAATCCTTACCCTTCCCTCAGCAGCTATTCTCGAAGGGTTGCGTGGCTGTTTGTTTGCAACCAGCTTAGACGAAACCAAACAAGTCTTAACCGGAGTTCATTTAACCGTTAAAGAAGATAGCGTAGAATTTGCCGCTACAGATGGTCATCGTCTAGCCGTTGTCACCACCAGTACAGAAAAAGATGAAGAAGAAAATGTGACTCCCATTCAGTCCAATATTCCCTTTGAAGTCACCGTTCCCGGTCGCGCTCTGCGGGAAATTGAACGCATGATTGGTTCACACAAAGAAGACATCAGCGTAGATTTGACTGTAGACGAGGGTCAAGTCGTATTTCAACTTCCCTCTTGTCGCCTTAATTGTCGCACCCTAGACGGCCAATATCCGGCTTATGAACAACTCATTCCCCAAGTCTTTGAACGGCAAATTGATCTCGATCGCCGCCAACTGTTAAGCTCAGTCGAACGGATCGCCATTCTCGCTGATCAGAAAAATAATGTGATCATGTTTAGCCTCCAAGGTGACACTCAAGAAGTCATTCTGTCTGTCGAAGCAACGGATGTAGGTTCAGCAACGGAGTCTATTTCCGCAACCATTTCCGGAGAAGATTTGCAAATTGCCTTTAATGTGAAATATTTGGTCGATGCACTCAAGGCTATTCCTTCCCAAGAGTTAAAAATTCAGGTCAATACAGCCGATAAACCGGTGATTTTGTCTCCCCTTGGTGCGATCCAAATGACTTGTTTATTAATGCCAGTTCAAATTCGTAGTTAAAAGGGGATGCCTGGCAACGTTTCTTATGGCTCCCTACCCTAGGAGTATGGTGGATTACAGCATTTTCTGCTCTGCTCTCTCTACCCTTAAGCCTCCTTGTCACCTCTTGAGGTCCGCGACAGCAGAAATCGCTGTATGGTTTTGGATGATTGGCAGAAGAAAACCCGGTTTAAAAGCTAAATCGGGTATCACTAAAAACGGAAATTAATTTTTTGACTCACCAGAGCAAGAATCTTTACGATTCAACCCATTCTAAAACTGCCTCTTCTTTTGTATTCGTATCACGAGAAGGGGTTTTGCGGGTAAATTGCATATGAACAGAACGGTTTTGTACTCCATCAGCCGCAACTGCCATAATCGGATAATCAATTAAACCATCTTGGAAAGACATCTGGAATCGGAATGTTCCATCTGGATTGAGTTTAATCGGTTTACCACCAATGGTCACTGTAGCATCAGGTTCCGTTGCACCATATACAATGAGTTCTGCATCAGCTACCAACCAGAACTTGCGCGGTTGAATAGGAGGGGCAGAGAAGCCTACTCCAGACATATGTACACCAGACATAGTCGGCATTTCCATACCAGCTCCGGACAGGGTTTGTCCCACACCAGACATAGTTAAACCGGCTCCAGACAGGGTTTGTCCCACACCAGACATAGTTAAACCGGCTCCAGACAGGGTTTGACCTACACCGGACAGGGTTTGACCCACACCGGACATAGTTAAGCCAACCCCAGAGGTAGTTAGTCCTACACCCGAGGTAGTCAGTCCCACGCCCGAAGTGGTCAGTCCTACACCAGACATGGTTTGACCTACACCAGACA